>SAAL01000168.1 GCA_009929445.1 Bacteroidia bacterium | reverse complement strand
CCGTAATGGGGCGCTCGATCGGCAAATCCAGATTTTCGGCCACCTCAGTGACCTGAGGCAATATCGCCGTCAGCAATGCAACGGCGTATGCCACCGTGATATGATACAATTCCATAGTGATGCCCTCGTGAAGCAGTTCCTGCAACAGGTATTATTATTGTGTCTTTTTTAAGTGTCTCTCTCTTGCGGATAAACCATCCTCAGGCGGATGGGATAGTGTATTCGTTTGGGGATTTTGCTCAGTTTGGATATCCTTCTGAGGAATGTCTTGAGCTTTAAGCGAAAAAGGCTGATCTCCGTAAAGACCCTTCAGAAGATTTTTGAAATATTCATTCCTTGTTTGAGTTTCAGGCTGAACATCACAGGTCACCGGCGTTCCTATTTGTTGAGTTCGTGCGGGGTGAAAAGTCAATCCAACCAATTTTTTGTCCTGGGTGTTGATTTCGACCCGAACTTGGTAAGATTCATCCATGAATTTTATCCGCTCGAGTCGAGCCTTTTCAAATTCTTCCGGTGTTGCATCATCGGGTTCATCTGGCTCTTTGTCGGGATCAGTTTCCCACCGCACCCGAGCGTACGGGATGTGTCCTTTTCCGCCTTTGAGACTCCTCGGCATTGTGACTTCAGGTTTTTCATTGGAATGTGTAAACTCTGAGGTGTACCCCAACCTGAGGAGGACATCTCTTGCAAATTCAATAATTTCACGTTTTGACATCGTTGTATCCCCGAGATAGTCAGGATAGTTTTCAGGGTGTTGCTCAGCAAACCAGTTAAGGGGTGACTCAATGAGCGAGACGAAGCCGCGAGGGTCAAAACAGAACTTCCAACCATTGGTCAGAAATAGTGTTCCGCCGAGTTTGCCTATTTCAGGGTTAATGCGAAATTTATCGACGTGCTCGGGCTTAACGGGCCGATCTATGGGCAACTCCAACTGTGAAATAACTTCAGATATTCGGGGGAGAATCGCATTTTGTAGTGCATTTGAGTAAACAGGAGTGACTCGAACCACCAGCAGATCCTCAAGCGGCAACGTTTCATTTTTTTTCAGGACAGCATGATTTTCTTCTATAGTATTCTTTTCTTTTGAAAGAGTCTGCACTTGATTAAAGAAAAAAGCGATAGAAAGAAACAAAACCAGTGAGAATATTATATTTGTTAATTTTAAAAAATATATATTCATTATATAATATTATTTTTATCTGTTAAAACTTGTAGGTAGCTGGTCCCAATTTCCAAACACTTTTAATTTATCCAAGCCAATACTTCCTGTCCCGGTGCGGGTTTTCGCCCTGGTAAGCGCCGTTATATGGAATAAACCGACATTGTTCCAAACAAGAGAATGGAGAACGCGATTATTTCTGATATGGATTATATTACGATTATTTCCATTTAATCAAATTACTACTTGATCTTTCTTTTGACAAGTATTCCGGCAATCCCCCTGGGGTGAAAGGAACACGCAATGGGCGAAATAACTCTTCGTATTTTTTTTGGGGGAGAATGCAGCAGAATCCCACAATTGTTTTTTCTTGAGTATTTATCTCGACATGAAGAAAACAGTCTTCCTCAGAATATCCATTCCCGGGGTTTAGGTCCCACGCCACCCTGCAATAGGGGAGGTGAATTCCGCCGGGCAATGTATAGGGGCCCTCTAAAGTGGGGGTGCAATTCGTGCTAATAAGAGACTCAAATCCTGATTTCTTCAACGTTTTGGTTGCCAGAGAGATTATGGAATTGGTTGTCATCCGAGTTTTACCGGCAAATTGTCTTATCTTCGCGTTTTTTGCGAACAAGTCTTTGGATGGAACAAAACTCATCGACCTCGATGGTGGGGATTTTCCATTGGAATTCTCTGCGAAAAAATAGTTATCCGGAGATCGAAAACTGCTCACATATCCCGCCTTATCGAACTCAAACCAAAAATGGTTTGTCAGCTCAACGCTTCCGGCAACTTCGCCCCGTATTTGCGAGGGTCTAAAAGAAAGCACCTGTTTCTCTGTGAGCGATGGTTTCAGTGGCAAATCGAGTTTTTGCGCAAAATCTGAAATATGAGGCAGTACCGCTTTTAACAACGCGTTGGAACAGGTTGGAGTAATGTGAACAAAAAGCGACTCCAGAGGAATTTCCATTTTTAAGGGGACTCCGATCTTATTTCTACCTTCTCGTGAAGGATTAAGCCAAAAACCGGTCAGTTCTTTTTCTTGCACATCCACCTCCATTTGAGAATAAATTTTTCCAGAATTCTCACTACTCCAGGAAAGAAGGCAATAAGGAATACGCACCCCGGAATATGGATCGTCTAATGGTCCCTCCAGTGTAGGAACACTGTCTGAGCGGGTAAGATCGTTGGGATATCCCAACTTGCTGAACACATTTTGGGTAAAAGACAGAATTTCATTGGTACTCATTTCTGATTTTCCGGGTTTTCCACGATAATAAGAAGGACTTTTCTGATAGTCCCAATCCGAGAAGAATCCCGGCTTACTGTATGTACCGACAAAACCATCAGGGTCAAAAACAAATCGTGCCCCATTTTTCAAATCAACCGTGCCGCCATATTTTCCCGGCAATGGATCGGCCCGGAAATGTTTTACCTGATCTATCCGAATCGGAGTTTCTACATTCAATTCAACTTTTTCAGCAAAATCAGAAATGCGTGGCAAAATAAGTTTCAGTAAGGCATTAGAGTATGTCGGAGTTATTTGCATCCATTTTTCCGTCTTGGATGTTGCCTGATTCGTCAAGGTTCCCTGTGTCCGTTGAAGAAAGTATTTTTCCGCATCCGGCTTTACCGCTAATTGCAATGGAGTTCCTATGTGAGGACGAACGCCGATTGTGGGAACAATGATCATGCCTTTCAGTGACTTTTTCTCTGTGTCTATAAAAAGGCTGATTTCAGAATGTTGCTCGGGGTCGTTGGAAAAATTCCAGGAAACGTTTGCCTGAGGAATCATTTCGCCGGTATCCAGCAGCGTGGGCCCTACTAATTTTGGCGGAACATTTGGATCAATCACGGCTTTGCTATAACCCAGTTTTTGCACTATCTCACGAGCAAAGGTCACTATTTCATTAGTAGTCATTGTATTTGTGCCAAAATACAAAGGTATGTCTTCAATCTCCTGGATAAAAAAGTAATTCTTTGGAGTAAAAAAATCTTCTATTGTGCCGCAGTTATCGTGCGTAGAAGACCACGTAAAGGAGTATTGGTTTGTGAGAGTGACTGTTATCCTGGCGCGTCCTTGCGAGTAGGTGCTGAAACTGGCAACCTGTTCCATAGCAATGGGACGCTCAATCGGCAGATCCAGCTTTTCGGCATAATCGGAAATATGCGGTAAAACCGCTGACAACAGCGCCGTTGAATAAACAGTGGTAAGATGAATTATTCCTTCTGAAACCATTTCTTTGACAAGTTATTGTTGATAATTGGACCTGTAGCCTAAAGTGTTACACCCATTTGGATAAAGCCCCCAGTAACCGAATACTTTGATTTTTTCCACATCCCGCGAAACGGCAAAGGGATATGAATAGTTTTCCCTGGCTCGATCCAGCGCATATTTGACTCCTCCACACTCGGGTGGGTCAACTGCAGGCTTTCGACCCCATTCATATAAAAAATTTTGTATAAACAGTCTATGATGAACTTGGAAATTGTTTCCAAATCCCGCTGTTACATTTTCTGTGAATCCAACAAAAGCACTTGGAGTTAATGCCGCAGATAAATAGCTGGACAAGGGGACGTTTTCTTTATGAATCATTCCAAAAGATTTTGGTAAGTCACCTTTAGCCGTTTGGCATCCATACAAAAAAACAAAACGGTATCCATGTCTATTTGGGTGATACGGAGCTACAGTATGCAATCTGATTGTTATTTCATCTGAGGAAATAAAACGATTTGTGCTATTTGGACTCATACCAATTCCATTATTTGCCCCATGTCCGATATAAAAGAAATTTCTTGATTCTGAATTAAAAAGAGCTGATCGCAAATTATTCCAGGCATTTTTTTGTTCTTCGGAATCTTGT
>SAAL01000167.1 GCA_009929445.1 Bacteroidia bacterium | reverse complement strand
GGGCAAGTGTTCATGTGACATTTGCGCATCATCACACAACCCAAAACAATCAGTGCACTGGTGGCAAAACCGAATTCTTCGGCTCCCAACAGGGTAGATATGATGATATCGCGACCGGTTTTGAGTTGGCCGTCGGTTTGTAGGCGGATTTTTCCCCTAAGATTGTTCATTACCAGTGTTTGCTGAGTTTCAGCCAGTCCTATTTCCACCGGAAGTCCGGCATGTTTGATAGAACTGGAAGGACTTGCTCCTGTTCCGCCTTCGGCTCCGCTTATCAGAATTAAGTCGGCTTTGGCTTTGGCAACACCTGCCGCAATGGTTCCAACACCACTTTCCGACACCAGTTTTACGCTTACAATTGCTTTTGGATTAATGTTTTTTAAATCAAAAATCAACTGTGCCAAATCTTCAATAGAATATATGTCGTGATGCGGAGGCGGCGAAATCAGCGAAATTCCTGGAATAGAGTGCCGCGTTTTGGCAATGATTTTATCCACTTTGTAGCCCGGAAGTTGCCCTCCTTCGCCGGGCTTTGCTCCCTGTGCAATTTTAATTTGAAGTTCGTCGGCATTTACAAGGTATTCTGCCGTTACGCCAAAACGTCCGGATGCAACCTGTTTAATAGCTGAACGGGTACTCAGCCCGTCATCCCGTTTTTTGTATCGTTCGGGATCTTCACCGCCTTCACCTGTATTGCTTCGTCCACCTATTTTGTTCATGGCTATTGCCATAGCTTCATGTGCTTCGCGACTGATGGAACCATAAGACATGGCACCAGTACAAAACCGTTTCATGATATTCTCTGCCGGTTCCACTTCCGAAATATCAATCGGATTGCGTTTGTAATCCAGTAAATCGCGGATAAACGCCGGGTTGGATTTGTTGTCCACCAACGCGGAATATTCCTTATATTTATTGTAATCGCCTGTTTTTGTTGCTATTTGCAGTCGGGCAATTGTTTCAGGGTTCCAGGCATGATATTCACCATCGTTGCGGTAGGCGTAGTGACCAAGATTTTTCAGGTGAAAACTTTCGTTGTTGTTAGCGTCAAATGCTTCGTAAAAAGGTTGCAGCACTTCGCGTGTAATGTCTTCCATGTCAATTCCTTCAATTTTAGAAGAAATATCCTTGAAATAGGCGTTCAAAACACGTGATGAAATGCCTATTGCTTCGAAAATATGGGCGCCACGGTAGCTTCTCAATGTGGAATTACCCATTTTTGAAAGCACTTTCAGCAATCCTTTGTTGATGGCTTTGATGTAATTTTTCTTGGCTGTGTCGAAGTCAAGCTGAATATCTTCGGATTTTACTTTCCGGTTCAAAACGGCAAATGCGAGATAAGGATTAACGGCATTGGCACCAAAGCCGAAAAGCAGGGCAAAATGCATCACTTCACGCGGCTCGGCACTTTCTACCACAATATCAATCTGCATCCTCTTGCGTTTTTCGACCAGATATAAGTGTACCGCAGAAACAGCCAGCAACGAAGGAATAGGAGCGTGAGTGGCATCAACGCCACGGTCGCTTAGCACAATGTAATTTTTGCCTTCATCTACTGCTTTTTCCACAGAAATACAAAGTTCGTCAATGGCTTTTTCAAGTCCTTTTGTCCCACCTTTCGGATCGAAAAGCATGGGCAAAACAGCGGTTGAGAAACCTTTGTATCTCAAATTCAGTAAGATATCGAACTGTGTATTGGTCAAAATCGGACTTTTCAGCTTTACAATTTTTGATAATTCGGGAATTTGCTCCAATAAATTTTGATGAACAGAACCCACATAACCGGTGAGTGACATCACCAGTTCTTCACGTATAGGATCAATCGGAGGATTGGTAACCTGCGCAAATTGCTGCCGGAAATAGTTGAACAACCGCTGCGGCTTGTTGGAGAATGCAGCCAGCGTCACATCATTTCCCATGGATGAAGTAGGTTCTTTTCCTTCATCAGCCATTGGAAGTATCAGTTTTTCAATATCTTCCACTGAATAACCGAAAGCAGTCATCAATGTTTCGTAATTTGAAATATCGTTGTTAACGCTTCTTCCGGACGAAATAACGTCCAGATTGCTGCAATTTTTATTCAACCAGTCGCGGTACGGAAATGCTTTTGCCAAACCGTCTTTTAGTTCGTTGTCATAGAAAATCTGACCTGTTTTTGTGTCAACAATCAGCATTTTACCTGGTCTTAACCTGCCCCGCGCTTTGATATTCGATGCTTCCAGGTCAATTGTTCCGGTTTCGGAAGCTATTATCATTCGGTCATCGTTGGTGATGGTGTAGCGTGCCGGTCTTAGTCCGTTACGGTCGAGCATGCCGCCAGCAAACCGTCCGTCGCTGAAAAGTAGAGTAGCAGGCCCGTCCCAGGGCTCCATCAGCATGCTGTGGTATTCGTAAAATGCTTTCAGACCATCTGAAATAGGATTTTTGTCGTTGAAACTTTCCGGAACAAGCATTGCCAAGGCGTGCGGCAGGCTCTTGCCCGACATCACCAGAAATTCGAGCACATTATCCAGCGAAGCGCTGTCGCTCATGCCGGGCTGAACAATGGGGAAGAGGTCCTGCATATTTGTACCCAGCACGTCCGTTTTCAGCACACTTTCGCGACTTTCCATCCATTGGCGGTTACCGCGAATAGTATTGATTTCACCGTTGTGGCCGATCATACGGAACGGTTGAGCCAGATCCCAGGTCGGGAATGTGTTGGTGCTGAAACGTGAGTGAACCAATGCAATGCGGCTTGTGAAATTAGGATTGCTCAGGTCGGGATAATATTCACGCAATTGCAGCGAAGTGAGCATTCCCTTGTAAATCATTTGTTTAGTGGAAAGGCTGACAATATAAAAACTCCGTTCAGCTGCCAGTTTGGACTGCTGAATGGCTTTTTCTATTTTTTTACGGACAATGTAAAGTTTGGTTTCCAGCTCATCCTGTTGCAGGTTGCCAGTAACGAATATCTGCTTAATATCGGGTTCGTTGGAAGCGGAAATTTCACCCAGAATTTGGCTGTTGACCGGTACATCACGTACTGCAAGCAGCGTCAATCCTTCTTTTTCGATATAATCTTTGAGCACATTCAGACAGTCGCCCGATTTTTTCTTATCCTTGGGCAGAAAAACCAATCCGGTACCGTATTTCCCTTTGGAAGGAACGGCAATGCCCTGTAAAAGAATAAATTCGTGCGGAATATGCACTAAAATTCCTGCTCCGTCACCTGTTTTATTGTCGGCGCTTTCAGCTCCACGGTGCACCATATTTTCGAGTACCTGCAAACCGTTATCTACAATTTCATGCGATTTGTCGCCACTGAGATTAATAACCAGGCCTACACCGCAGGCATCGTGTTCGTTTTGGAATGAATACAGCGAATGCTGCTCATATTCATCTATTTGTAATGGGCTTAAACTCATAATTAGTTGGGAAGTGCTGACACTTTGCTTTCGGATAAAAGCGTCAATGGAAATCGTTTGTTTTTTAAGTTTTATTGTAAAAATAGTGAGAAGACTTAATGCTCGGAATCCTCACTATTTTTTAGTATGGGAGAATTCTATTTTTTATCTGATAAACAGCATTTCTCTGTATTTTGGCAGTGTCCACATTTCATCGTCCACAATCAACTCAAGTTTGTCGGTGTTGTAGCGGATAATGTCGAAATAGGGCAACACTTTATCGTGATAAGCCACTGCTTTTTCGTATTCATCTTCTATCTTGTTAACCGTCCGGCGGATGTCAATCATATCGTCCACTGCATTTTTGATGGCTGCTACGCGGTCGCCTATTTCAACAATTAGTGCTGTGTCATGTGTGCTGAGTTTATCCGCTTTTTCACCGCTGAAAACTGCTTTAATTTTCGATACATTATCCAGTAGAAAGCTCTGATAGCGTGTTGCAAGCGGAATGATGTGATTCATTGTAATATCACCCAGTACACGCGCTTCAATCTGTATCCACTTGGTGTAAGTTTCCCATTTCACTTCGTTGCGGGCTTCAAGTTCTTTTTCGGTGAGTACACCTGTTGAGGTGAACATT
>SAAL01000075.1 GCA_009929445.1 Bacteroidia bacterium | reverse complement strand
TCCGAGATCATACATCAACTGGAATTTATTCTTACAGGCCACAAAGTCATCCACAATTCCGTCTTTATTATTATCCGTCCAGCTTATGTTGTTTCCGGGGTGCACCGCCCACACAAAATTAACTTTGTTTTTGTGTGCGGCAGCAATCAGTTCTTTCATTTGTGCAGCCTGAGCAGTGGGATAAGGATCACGCCATTTGGTCCCAAAACCGTGATAAGGATCGTCTTTGGGGCCATATATGTACACATTCATCTTGTTTTCTCCAAAAAATCGGAAAAGCCTTTGTCGGGCCTGATGGGAATATGGATTTCCGTAAAAACCTTCGATAATACCTCTTTCGGTTACACCGGGATAGTCCTTTATTGTTACCGACATCACTTCGGGAACGGAAATTATCTGTAAAAAGGACTGTACTCCGTAGTAAGTACCCGATTCGTCGGCACCGGCAATAATGACCTTGTCATTACTAACGCTAAGATAATAACCTTCTTTAAAATCAGGTATCTGAGCGACGTAATTAGCAACGACTGGATCGTCTTTCTCTCCAATTATAACTTCAATGCCGGTAGTACCAGTATTTAATTTTGATTTAAGAAGGTCAACGGCATCCTGATCGGCGGTTTCACTGCCTGTAAGAATATATGAAGTGGTGTTATTGAATGCTTTAGCTCCCCAGGTGATGGATTGAGGAATGGGAGAGATAGTAACCTGCTGTGCCTGCATCATCAGAACTGTTGTGCATAAAAACAGCAGAAAAAGTGTTTTGATTTTTTTCATTTTGCAATAAAAGGTTAGTAATTAGATGAATGCAAAGGTACGAATATAAATAATATGTTTCTCTAAATTAATTGTAATTATAATTTAAAAAATCCTACTAAAATAAGAAATTTTAAAATATCCAGGATCAACAATTAAAAACAGACAGAGAAAACTTCATTCTCTATCTGTTGGATTTTTAATAATTTTTTATAGGTGAAATGGAAAAATGAGATAAAAATACAACTAATTAATAAGGGTAAGTTCCTGCCACACTACCCTCAATCAGTGCATTTAGTGCCTTCTCATCAGCAATTCGATTGGTTTTTCGGTCGATTATACCAAAAGCCAGGTTTCCGATACCGCCGTTGTCCCAGTAAAAGGGAATCAGTCCATAGTTTTTGGCCTGTTCGGTCACATACCTGAGGTAATAAGCGCGGGAGTCGAGGTGATGCATCAGTGCATCGCCGGAATACGTCGTGCGGCGTATCACACCGTATTCTCCCAGTATCACCGGATAGCCTTTGTCCACAAAACTGGTTTTTATTTTATTGAACTGTGTTTTCAAATAATCTTCCTTGCCCCATGTAGCAGCTCTTCCGGCCAGAACACCTATAGCATATTGTTCATAAGGCTGACCCCAAAGCGCTGCATATTTTCCCCAGGTTTCATCCTTTTCCAGACCACAGAAATTCCACGGGTCGTAATGATGCACTTCCACCATGAGTCTATCGGGGACGTAATCGGTCGAAATTTTAAGGTATGCCACCGCCTGATCAATGTTGGTGTTGTAAGCCTGAATAATCAAATTCCGATAGGCATTTTTCCCTCCGGTGAAACGTACTGCGTCCACGAAAGTTTGATTGTAGGACATTTGAACGTCAAAATTTGCTTGAGTTGGATTGCCGGAAGTGGTGTGCACTTCATTCGTACCTGCAAAAAGCAGTCGCTCATCGTAATTTCTGAAATAAAGTGCAATCTGCTCCCAAATTGCTTTTTGTTTTTTGTTGACTTCAGCCTGTTTGTCGGGAGTTGGGTTATTCTCGAGCCAACCACCGTCCCAGTGGATGTTTAAGATGGCGTACATGTCATTTTCAATACAGTAATCAACCACTTCCTTCACCCGCGCCAGCCATAAATCCTTGATTTTGTAGGTTGTCTGATTTTCCAAATACTGATCCCAGGCACACGGTATTCTCACCGCATTGAAGCCTGATGCTTTTACCAGATCGATGAGCGTCTTCGATGCTTTGGGATTCCCCCAGGCTGTTTCGCCTCCAATGGCTTCCAGCGTATTTCCCAGGTTCCATCCCAAATGCATTTTCTTTGCAAGAACTTTTGCATCACTGTCCATACCCGTTTTATCGGCAGGGATGGAGAAATCTTTTGTTGTCTGGCGTACGGTTACAATTTCAGTCATTGAGCCGGAAGTGAATGTGATTGTCCCTTCGCGGAGAGAATCCAGGTCATTTTCCGCCACTGTAAAAATCTGAGTTTTTTTATCGGCAGAAATAGATTTCTGAGTAATCCAGGCAGCCTGAATTGCAGTTGTAAAATCCTGTGATGCCTGAATAGTTACAGTAATTTCCCCTCCCTGTCCGGGCACATTGAATTCTTTCTGAGAAATGGTAAAAACAACTTTTTGAGCCTGAATAACCTTTACCTGCTTCGAAAGCGAACCTGCTGTAATCGTAATAATAGCTTCACGCACAGCTACAGAAGTGTTTTCAGTAACCCAAACCGCAATTTGCCTGCTGCCTGCCTCGCCCGATGCGGGTGAAAGCGTACACCACGACTCGTTACTGCTCGCTCTCCATTTCACATTCGTTTTAATGGCAAGAAGGATACTACCGGCATTTTTTGTAAATGGTATCTCTTCTTTGGCTACTATCAATTCCGGCTGAACTACTTCTTCGGGTTTACAGGATGAAGTGCAGACG
Source organism: Bacteroidia bacterium (assembly GCA_009929445.1). Taxonomy (GTDB): domain Bacteria; phylum Bacteroidota; class Bacteroidia; order Bacteroidales; family Paludibacteraceae; genus UPXZ01. The sequence goes on along the minus strand of SAAL01000075.1, from coordinate 17,549 downwards.
AAAAGTAACACGGTAACCAACAGGAGGTGAATAGAAAATTTCTTCATGAATTTGAATAAAAATTTTAAAAAGTTTGAATTTCCAATGATTTTTTGTGTTACATCAGCGTAAGTTTAGTTTTTTTTCACTTTGATATTAATTTCTGATGTCTGTAATCCTTCCGATGTTGCTTTTAGGGTTATTGTTCCTTTTTTCCCTATATTCTGAACAATGGCCATGCATTTACCGTAAAATGCTTTTCGTTCAGAAGCCTTGAATTTTTCCAGGCTGATCTGATTTCCATTGTCTACACCGGCTATAAATCCTTTGTCAGATACAGTGAATTTTACCGGATTATCAGCATTCGGACACAGATTCCCGTCCTTATCCAAAATCTCAACCGTCACGAAACTCAGGTCTTTACCGTCGGCATTGATTTCATTTCTGTCGGCCGTAAGCTTGATTTGGTAAGGTTCTCCTGCAGTTTTTATCTCTTTGGAAAGCACTTCTTTGCCATTTTTTCTCGAAACAACTTTCACAGTTCCAGGCTCATACGTCAATCGCCAGAAAACGTGATAATCATTTTCGCCTTTCTTTCTGATACCCTGCGAAGAGCCGTTCAGGAATAATTCCACTTCGTCAGCATTGTTGTAGTATGCCCAGATGTCGATTGTTTGACCTGTTTTCCAATTCCAGTGCGGGAAAACGTGCAGTACATCTTTGTCTGTCCATTCCGATTGGTACATGTAATATACATCTTTGGGAATGCCGGCAAGATCCACCACGCCGAAATAGGAGCTTTTTGCAGGAAACCAGAACGGCGTTGGCTCGCCGATATAGTCAAACCCTGTCCATATATACATTCCGCTGATAAAATCGTTTTTCTTCACAATATTCCACAGGCTTTCGTGCGTTGAGCCCCAGGGCACGTGATTGTTGTCATACGATGAGCAAGCGAAACTTGGTTCCGAAAACGGAATATCCCAGCGTACAGGCCAGATAAACATCGAATCGCTCGGCATGCGGTAGAATCCGCGCGTCATTAAGCCCGACGTTGTTTCAGCCGCAATAAAAGGTTTTCCCGGAAAATTTTTCTCCACGTTGAAAAAATCGGCTTCGTGGTAGTTAAATCCGATGATGTCAAGTGCACCTGATTTGAAAAGGTGGTTGTTCGGATTTGGTTCGTTGTTTCCGGTCGTAATCGGTCGGGTAGGATCGAGTTTTTTTACTATATCTGCCAGTTTTTTTGTCAATAATGAATTTACGCTCATCTCCTCATCATCTTGTGCCAGCGTGTTAGGATCCCGTTTCAGGTTGAGAAGCAGGTTTGCTTTATGAATATCCAATGTGTCTGCATCGGCGTGCGTCCATTGCTCAAGCACCTCATTCCCAATACTCCACATAAAAACGGATGGGTGGTTTCGGTCGCGTAAAATGTGGTCAGTCAGGTCACGCTCGTGCCATTCGTTGAAGTACCTGGAATAATCGTACGCCGTTTTTTTCTTCCGCCACATGTCAAACGTTTCATTCATTACAATAAAACCCATTTTATCGCAAAGCTGAAGCAGTTCGGGTGCAGGAGGATTGTGTGAAGTTCGGATACCGTTAACGCCCATTTCTCTCATTATTTCGAGCTGGCGCTCAATGGCACGTGTATTTACAGCCGATCCTAATGCTCCCAAATCGTGATGAAGGCAGACTCCCCTGATTTTTGCAGGAACTCCGTTCAATGAAAAACCTTTCTTTGAATCAAAAACGAAACTTCTTACGCCGAGCGGTGTGACATACTCGTCTCTCAGCGTGAGTCCGGTATAAATTTTTGTATTAATTGAATAGAGATAAGGATTTTCTATGGTCCATAAAGTTGGGCTGTTGATATGCAAATGCTGGGTAACTTTGGCAATTTCACCCGGTTTTGTTACATGAGATGAGAGGTATTCAATCACACTTTTTCCTTTTGCATCCAGAATGGAAGTTGAAACAACGATATCCTCAGCGGTATTGGTTTCATTTTTTACGTTGGTTTCTACCAATACACTTGCCTGTTCTTTGGTGATTTCAGGAGTTGTGACATACGTTCCCCACAGAACTACGTGAATCGGATCGGTAATGGTAAGCCATACATTCCGGTAAATGCCGCAACCGGAATACCATCTTGAATTAGGCTGTTCGCTGTTGTCAACACGCACTGCAATTACGTTTTTCCCGCCAAACCGGATGTGTTCTGTCAAATCGTATTGGAAGGAAATATATCCGTATGGGCGCAGTCCAAGGCTTATACCATTGATCCAAACTTCCGAATTCATGTACACACCGTCAAAATCGATAAAAATTTTCTTCCCTTCCGATTTTTTATCTACGGTAAATGTTTTCCGATACCATCCGATGCCGCCAGGCAACGCACCTCCACCGCTACCGGATGGATTTTTTTCGCTGAATTCTCCCTCAATCGCCCAATCGTGCGGAACATTCAGTTTACGCCAACCGGAATCATCAAATTCCGGTTTGAATGCTTCGGCATCATCTCCCAGGTGGAAAGTCCAGTTATCATTGAAACTTTCCTTTTGTCGTGGTGATTCGCTTTTGCAGGACGCAAAAAGAATGATTGCAAGAAGTGGGAAAATTACTTTATACTTCATATAATCAATATTTGTATTTAAAAAAACAGAAAATCTTCGTTTAATCAAGTTTTTATAATGCTGAATTTTAAAGTTTTACAGATTGCTTTGTTCCGTTGTAATTCACCTCAATACCTTTAGTATCAGGGTCGTAAGCTTTTGGTGAAGATTGGTTTACAAACACCACATTGAATTTTCTGTTTTGCAGCATTCCTTCAAAAGAACCTTTTCTGTCGCCGATTTCCAACGTTTTAGAACCTTCATCGTAGTTGAAATCAATCGTTGCAAAAGCACCTTTTTCGTAATTGTAATTCACGCCTTCATCTTCGTACAAGGTGAATGAGCCGTTTTTTCCACCGTAAACAAAAAGGGTGATGTATTCAGGTATTTTCTCGTCGGCGAATTGAATTTCCGGACCAAAAGGCAGGATAGCTCCTTCAGGAACGTACAAAGGCATGCGGGTATAAGGTGCTTCCACCGATTGCTGTGTGCCTCCGGCAATGAATTTCCCGGTATAGAAATCGTACCAGCCCGTTGTGTTCGGGAAATAAACGTTGCGTATAATTGCTTTATATTCATAAACCGGACATACCATCAGCGATTTTCCAAACATGTACTGATCACTGATATTATTTACCTTGATATCTTTTCCGTAATCCATCACCAGGGCACGCATGATGGTGTAGTCGTTGTGGTAAGTCATTCCGGCCAGCGAATATATGTACGGCATCAGTCGGTAGCGGAGTTTATTATAATAATTAATGGTCTGATAAGCAGGATGATTTTCGGGAGCAATATTAAACGGTTCGCGATAGGGAAATTGTCCGTGAGCCCTGTAGAGAGGCGAAAATGCACCAAATTGGTACCAGCGGGCATTCAGTTCACGCCATTCTTTCAGGTTTTCGTTTTCAATTCCCATCGAATCGAAAAGTCGTTGACCGTTTTCGTATCTTTTTTCCACACAGAAACCGCCAATATCCATGGTCCAGTAAGGAATTCCGGACATAGCAAAGTTCAATCCGGCAGTAATCTGGGCTTTCATATCTTCCCATCTCGTGCCAATATCACCACTCCAGGTGGCGGTAGAGTAACGCTGAGTGCCTGCAAAACCCGAGCGGGTAAGCAGGAAAACCCGTTTGTTTGGATCAACTCCGCGCTGTCCTTCGTAAATAGATTGTGCATTTACTAAAGCGTACGCGTTAAAATATTTAGTTGAAGGTCCGAGTGCAGTTGGACCGGCCAGTTTTTTCCGGTATTCAATCTCTGTGTTGTCCTGCACATTAGGTTCAGAGGCATCCATCCACCAGGCGTCAAAACCTTTTGGATAGAGGTTTTCTTCCATTTGTTTCCAGAAAAGCTTGCGTGCACCTTCTGAATAAGCATCGTAGAAAGAAGCGATGTAGCCGGGACCAACCCAGTCGCGGATGCTGTCTTTAACGGCCTGCTGATACATCCATCCTTTTGTGTTAAACTGCTTGTAGTGGTCGGTAGTGGTGTAGAATTTCGGCCAAACGGAAATCATGATTTTTGCATTCAGCTGATGCACGGTGTCCACCATTTCTTTTGGATTTGGGAATCGCTCCGGATCAAACTTGTGGCTTCCCCATTCTTTTTCAGGCCAGTAGAACCAGTCCTGTACGATATTGTCGATACCAATTTTCCGCTCGCGGAATTCTCTCAACGTGTTAACCAATTCATACTGAGTTTTGTATCGCTCGCGGCTTTGCCAGAATCCCATGGCCCATTTCGGCATGATTTGCGATTTTCCGGTCAAAGTTCTGTATCCGCTGATCACTTCGTCCATGTTTTTGCCGTAAACGAAATAATAATCAATTTCATTGGCCATTTCGCTCCAGAGTGCAAGTTTATTTTGCTCGGCTTCGGGAAGGGGACTCAGCGCTTTTAATGCCAGGTATGAAACGCCTCCGTCGGGCTTCCATTCCACGCGAATCGGGATCCGCTTGCCGGCTTCCATGTTGTAGGTAAATTTGTAATCGTTTGGATTCCAGGCAGTTCTCCAACGTTCTTTCACCACCGGTTCGTTATTGAAATATACTTTTACATATCCGGCATAGTGAAGCAAAAAATGATATAATCCGCTCTCTTTGGATTCAATTTCTCCGGTCCAAACAACGGTAGAATTGTTCAGGTCAAATCCTTGCGGAAAATTTTTTATTTCTGTCAGGTTTTCGTAATTCAGCGATTTTTCGATACGTGCTAAAGGTGCTTTTGATACATCTTTAGGTGTGTAAACAGCCGTCAAACCACCCTCCTTTCCTTTGGCATTATACAGTCTGAACTGGTCGAGTGATGCATAATCGCGACTGTCGCCAAAACGTGATAACGAGTAATTGTCCCACAAAATCCCGTAATTTTTAGTTGAAACTACGAATGGAACTGAAACTTTGGTGTTGTACTGAAACAGCGATTCGTTTTTGCCTTTGTAGTTGAATTCGTCGGACTGATGCTGTCCCAGTCCGTAAAAGGCCTCATCTTCAGGCGATTGAAATACCTGGCGAACGGTGTAACCTTTGGTGCCTTCTACTTCGATGGGCGAGAAAGATTTTCCTCCACCGGCATTTTCCTGAAGGATAATTTCGCCGTTTTTATTCATGAAAACGACTTCTCCGGTCGTTTTATCCACTGTAACCTGTAGAGAATCAGTGTGAAGCGCTATGAGATTATCTTTTTCCTCAACAGTGAAATCAGCTTTTTTGTCCTGAGGAACAATAATCAAACTTTTTTCCCGGGAGAATTTCTTTTCGGGTGTAGCCGAAACGCGGATGATTTTTTCGTTTATTACCTGCAAACGAATCTTTTGAGCACTGTCCGGAACTTTGGATTGAATAGAAATCTCTACTCCATCTGATTTTTTTGTAAAGTTAGAATTACTGCAACCAGAAAAGATTGCCACTGCGAATGTTAACAACAGTAAAATTGGTTTTCTCATGATATTTATGTTTGAAAATCAGTAAATTACAAATCCGGCTACACCAGCCATCAGAATCAGCAGAATGGGATGAAATTTGCCGGTGAATGAAAGTAGAAATGCCAATAAAAAAATTATAAAACTCTTATAATCAATGAAATTATCCCTGTTCATCAACAGGATAGCAGCCGCTCCAATAAGTCCGATTACTGCCGGACGAAGACCGAGAAAAGCCCATTCCAGGTATTTATTTCCCTGAAGGGCAAAGAAAAACCGAACCAATGTAAGCATGATGAGGAAAGACGGTAAAACAATGGCAAAAGTAGCTATAATCGATCCCAAAACTGTACCCGAAGCAGTGTAGCCCACATATGTGGCACTGTTGATGCCGATGGGTCCGGGTGTCATCTGCGAAATAGCGATGATATCCGTAAATTCACTTTGAGTCATCCATCCATGCACTTCTATTTCGTGTTGAATGAGCGAAATAATGGCATAACCACCTCCAAAACCGAACAAACCGATTTTGAAAAATGAGAGAAAAAGTTGTATGTATATTTCGGCTTCCATCAGATCGATTTTGAAAGATTTCGTGCATGAAGCGCTCCATAAATAATTCCTCCGGCAATAGCTGCCAGAACTATCCAGATAGGCGATACACCGGCAAGCCAAATTAGTAATACTGCAAGAATGGGTATAAAAACAGTCTTCCAGGTAACGCCTGCCGAACGGGCCATTTTATAGAGCGGAGCTGCTATCAGAGCCACCACAGCCGGACGAATTCCCCTGAAAATTTTTTCAACCACTACATTATCCCTGAAATTGGTAAAAACCATAGCTACAGCCAGTATGATGATAAAAGAGGGTAAAGCACTTCCGAGCGTTGTTACAAGGCTTCCTTTCAATCCTTTCATCTTATAGCCTATAAAAATTGCAGTATTGATGGCTATTACACCCGGAGCCGACTGAGCCATGGCAAGCATATCAATAAATTCACGCGCATCCATCCATTTTTTGTTTTCCACCACTTCTTTCTGAATGAGTGGAATCATTGCATATCCGCCTCCGATAGTGAACGAACCGATGCGGACAAAAGTCATAAACATTTGCCAGTACAGACGTGAGCCGCTCTTCTCTCCCGAATCGGAATGATTGAGTTTTTTCTTTGGGAGTTTTCGTTTATCTTCAGTCACTGTGGATTTCTGGTTTTTATAATTTTTCAATTTTCTGAAAAAGTAACATTTAACAACGCTTCAAAAAAAAGTCAAATACTTCTTTTTTCTTCATCATTCAACGCCTGAGAAGTCAATATTCTGCTTCAGTTTATCATACCCGGCCCGTTGAATGGCAGAATATTTGAAAATCCGGTTAAATTCTTCCTGAGTGAGATTTTTCCAGTCATCTGAATTCCAATTGATTACTTCTTGCAACGGTTGAAATTCCTGATGTCTGTTTGGTTTTGCGCGGCTTTTGTTCCACGGACAAACATCGTTGCAAATATCGCATCCATATGCGTAGCCCGAAAGTTTGCTCCGGATTTCCTGAGTTATTTCTCCTTTCTTTTCGATGGTTTGGTACGAAATGCACTTCCGGGCATCGAGCCCTTCATTTTCTGTCAGTGCACCTGTAGGGCAGCTATCCAGACACTTTCTGCAGGTTTCGCAGCGATTTTTCACCGGCTCGTCATACGCCAGTTCCTTGTTTATCAAAAGGATTCCGATAAAGCAGAAAGAGCCCAGCAACTCATTAATCAGCATTTTATTTTTGCCTATCCATCCAAGTCCGGCTTGAGCTGCCCAGCGACGCTCAAGAATGGGAGCCGAATCCACAAAGCGATGCTGTTGAGATGGATTGAAACAATCTTTGCCCCATTTTTCTTTAATTCTGTTTTCTAAAAGAAGCAATTTTTCGCGGATAACAGTATGATAATCAATCCGGTTAAAGGCATATTTGGAAATTTTTGGCCAGGCAGCCTGCTGAGCAGAAGCCGGAAAGTAATTCATAAGTGTTACCACAACTGATTTACAGCCTTCCACGAGTTTGGTCGGATCAGTCCGCTTCTCAAAATTCCGCTCCAGGTAGCTCATCTCACCATTGAATTCATCGCCGAGCCACGATTTCAGAAAAAGTGCATCTTCTTCCAAAAAACCGGCTTTGGCTATACCACATGCATCAAAACCGATTTCCAGGGCTGTATTTTTGATAAATTCAGTCAAATTCTGAGATGAATTAAAAATTACCTGAGTTCGATATTAATTTTGTCAGTAGGGCAACTATATCAATAGAATGAATTAATCGTATATAATTTTACCGCAGGGAATACATCCCCTACGGGGAATTTGGTCCTATTTAATACCAATTCTATTGATATTATTTCCCTATAGGAAATTAAAAATGCTTTCAATCATGCAAAATTTCTATTCCTTATATCGAACTCACGTTAAAATAAAAATTCGATACCTTATGAGTATCGAATTCATTATATTCTAGAGTACTTTACCCAAATCAGCTTCCATACTCTTTATACTTCTATATCTTCCAATTATGTTACCTTCTTTGCTTATCAGATACATGGTCGGGATGGCCTGCACGTTGTATGATTTGGCAGCTATTCCGGTTTCATCATGTACACAAGTCCAGGGTATGTTTGATACGGAACGTTGCCAAAGCATTTTACTCTGATCCACCGAGACCTGATAGATTTGAAGACCATTCGGTGAATATTTTGTAAATATTTCGCGCAATGCAAATGTGTAATCAATGCTCGTTTCGGTTCCGTAGGCTGAGAAATCAAGCAAAATCGGCTTTCCGATAAGCGATGAGAGCTTCTGAGGATAACCGTTTTTATCCTTGAGTTCAATCTCTAAAAAACCGGTTTTTTGAATTTCTCCGATGCTTCCCGGGATATTTTGCCTTCTTGCCATTCTGTCTTCCCTGATGGCGCTGAGCACCAGGTTATACAGGCTTTTGGATCGTTCATATTCCGGCATAATGGAATGAAATGAAGTGGCAACTGCCTGATAATACGGACGTTCGGCTTTTACATAGGGAGAAAAAATATAATTCCCGCTTATCTGCTGATACAAAGCAAAATAGGCTGCCATTGATCCGGGATTTTTCAGTATAATTCCCTGAGCAAATTTTTTGTGCTCTTCCACTCGCATCTGTAATGAATCGGCCAGAGATTTTGATTTTTCCACATCTTTTACAGCCGGGTAAGCATCAAATTGTTTTTGCAGTTCAATGACCGATTTTCGTAATGCCTGTATGTCTGCAGTCTGCACAGATCCGGTAATAGCCGATGAAATTAAATCGGATGCAGAACCTTGAATTTCAATACTTTCCGTCGAATCAATCCCCAAAACAAGTTGCTGATTGTCCAGTCTAAGCCGGTAGAGTTCGGGATAAACAGGTACGGCTGTACGGAATTTAAAGGTGCCTTCCTTACTGAGTTTAACAGAATCAATCAGACTGTCCTTCAGCAGTCCGGTTTTCTCAAAATAGAGCACTTTACCCTCTGCATCGGTAATATTTCCTGAAACCTTGAATTTTCCGGGATTGTTACAAGCCGTCAACAGAACAAGCAATACAAAAAAGATACTTTTTTTAAGCATATAAATTAGTTAAGCATTAATGAATCAGATACTTGTGAGGCTGTTTCTTTTCCTTTCAGCGATTCTACAATTTTCAGTGCAAACTGAACGGCCACGCCGGGACCTTTGCCGGTGATCACGTTTCCGTCTTCCACCACACTTTTTTTGGAAATAACAGCTCCGGTCAGGTTCCCTTCAAATCCCGGATAGCAAATAGCTTCCTTGCCTTCCAAAATGCCTAATTTTCCGAGCACTGAAGGTGAAGCACAGATGGCAGCCAGCTTTTTGCCTTCGCTATGTTGTTTTTTAAGGAGTTCATTTACACCCTGATGTGCCGAAAGATTCAGCATTCCGTCATAACCGCCCGGCAACACGTAATAATCATTCTCTCCAAAAGTGGTTTCAGTGAAAAGCTGATCGGCTTCTACTTTGATTCCATGTGCTCCTGTTACTGTTTTACTGTCTGAAATAGAGACAGTTACCACATCAAGTTCTGCTCTCCGCAAAATGTCAATCGGCGCTATGGCTTCTATTTCCTCAAAACCATCGGCAAGAAAAATAAAAACTTTCTTCATAAATTATTTGTGTTAAAAAAGTTAATATTGACCTGATTATTTCAATTTGAAATTATAGGTAATGGTCCCCACAGACACTCCGCTACCGCTTGAAAAACGTGTAGTTCGGGCGGCGCTGAGCGCAGCCGAACGGGTTTGAGCATCCGAAATGGTGGTTGGTGAGCCTACCGTGGCACTTGTAACCCGCCCGGAAGCATCCACCCGAATGCTTACAGTAATTTTTCCCTCCACATTATTCGGGTAGGAAGGTGTAGCGAGCGTTCCGATGAGCGAACGTCCGCTCAACGACCATCCGTGACCGCCTGAAGTTCCCGAACCGGCCGGATTTCCCTGGCGTGTATCTCCTTCGGTGGTTCCGCTGCCCGTGCCTCCACCGGATCCAAACGCACTCCCCACCAGGTTCTCGCTCCTTGCAGCAGCTTCCTGCCTTCTTTTGGCTTCGGCTGCAGCAGCAGCTTCGCGGCGTTGCAGCTCCTGTTGTTGCAATTCCTGCTCTGTTATTGTTACGGGTTTTGTTTTAGGCTTTGTCTGCTGCTTTGGAACAACAACCGATTTTTCGGTTTCCTGAGTGATTAGTTCCTGCTGTTCAGACACTTGTTTGGGAATCGGAGGTGAAGACATTTCTTCCACACCGGCTATCATTTCGCCAAAGCCCATTCCATCAATATTATCACCAAAACTGACCATGATCCCCTCGTCTTCTGTAGGTCTGACCACAGCAGGCATAAATACAAACCAGAGTATCAAAAAAGTGAGCAGACAGAACAGCGCTGAGCCCAGCATTCCATATATCTTTGATTTTTCCAAAACCTAGTGATTATCAACGTTTTTTGAATCCGATTCGCCGGTTGAAGCCGATGTGGCTATAACCAGTTTCAGCTTATTTTTATTGGCAATATCGAGTACCCTTACCACTTCCTTATACGCTATTTCCTGATCGGCATAAAGTGCCAGAAACGTAGCGGTATCGCGTGATATCAGATTCATGATTTGCTCCTCGAGCATCTCAGGTGATACTTCTACTGCTTTTTCTTTATTTCCTGCAATGTAGTATTTGCCTTCCTTGTCAATCGATACTCTGGCCACAACTTGTTCGGTTGCGGTTTTGGCGCCGCTTTGAGGTAAGTTTATTTTAATGTCATTGGGAGTAGTCATTGTGGACGATATCACAAAAAACAGCAACAGCAGAAAAATGATGTCGGTCATGGACGACATCGGGAATCCGCTTTCCAGTCTACTTCTTCTTTTTAATGCCATAATATTTCAGTTTTGAGTTCTGAGTTCAAAGTTCTGAGTACTACTTACTCAAAACTCATTGATCGAAACTAATCATTTCGATGGTTCATTCAATAAATCCATGAATTCCAGCGTTTTGGATTCCAGGTTGCGTACCACGGAATCTACCCGTGAAATGAGGTAATTATAGGCAAAATAAGCCAGAATACCAACTATAAGTCCTCCCACTGTGGTTACCATGGCCTGATACATACCTGATGAAAGGTCAATTAGCTGTACTACTCCGGTTGAGTTCTGAGTCATATTGTAAAACACGAGTACCATACCCGTCACAGTGCCGAGAAATCCAAGCATGGGAGCACCGCCCGAAATAGTGGCCAGAATAACCAGGCTTTTTTCGAGTTTGGAAATTTCCAGATTTCCTACATTTTCTACGGCAAGGAGAACATCGTTCATGGGGCGACCCAGGCGGCTTATTCCCTTCTCAATCATCCGTGAAGCCGGCGAATCGGTATCGCGGCAGAGTTTCTGCGCTGAGTCAATTTTCCCGTCGAGGATATAGTCCTTGATGCGGTTCATAAAGGATTTATCTTCTTTGGATGCTTTGTTGATTGTTATCAGTCTTTCTATGAAAATATACACTGCAAGCGCTAACATGATACCAAGAATTATCATTATCGGGCCTCCGTATACTGTCATCTGCCACAAATTCATTTTTTCAGGCACTGCCTGTGCTTCAGCGGTAACTGCTTGACTAATTGTCTGTTGTAATAAAATCTGCAAATTCATTTTGTATATTTATTGAATGATGGAATGTATATTTTAATGATTGTATTTTTTCTGATTAAATTTCTGTCAGGCGTGCTTTGTATTGTCTGATGGTTTCTTCGAGCCCCAGATAAAGTGCATCGGCTATGAGTGCATGACCAATGGATACTTCGTCCAGCCAGGGAATGTTTTGGTGCAGAAAAGCCAGATTTTCGAGGTTCAGGTCATGCCCTGCGTTGATGCCCAATCCGAGCCGGTGAGCTTCTCTGGCCGCTTCTACAAACGGTTGAACCGCTGCAAATTTATCATTTTTATAGGCAGCCGCATAAGGTTCGGTGTAGAGTTCTATTCTATCGGTACCTGTTTTGGCCGCATACTCAATGTTGGCAAGGTCTGTATCGACAAAAACCGACACCCGGATTCCTTCCTTTTGAAATTCACTAATCACTTTCCGGAGGAAAATCAGATTCTTTCTTGTATCCCATCCCGCATTTGATGTCAGTGCATCATGCGCATCGGGCACAAGGGTTACCTGAGCTGGTTTTATTTCTTTCACAAGTTTAATAAATTCGGGAATAGGATTTCCTTCGATGTTGAACTCGGTAGTCAATACCGGCTTCAAATCATACACATCTGCATAGCGGATATGTCTTTCGTCCGGACGCGGGTGAACGGTGATGCCTTCAGCACCAAAACGCTCGCAGTCCAATGCAACTTTTACCACATTGGGTATATCGCCGCCCCGCGAATTTCGCAAAGTGGCTATTTTATTGATATTTACGCTTAATTTTGTCATTTTTCGAAGAGAAATTACTCAAATCATTGACTCCGCAAAAGGATTCAAAATAAATTTGTGTGTTTCAATTCCATTTTGTTCCTTTGTAAACCGTAAGAGTTCAACGAAATGCAAATTTAACTCAAATAAATGAAGTAATGGTATAAAACGGCTTTTCTTTCGAATTTTTTAAACTTTTTGAAAACAAAATCAACCGATGCAAATTTTATACCTTTTACTGAAGAATTATTGTTCCTTTTTGAAAGTTCCGGATCATTTTAGCTGATAATTCTTAATAAACTGTCTTAAAACGCTACTTTTTTATTTTTCATAACATACTTTATGGAATCAAAAGAAACAAAACGCATTGCGCTTTTCGGAAATCTCCACCGCACCGAAATGGAGAATGAGCTACTCGAATTAGTTCAGTTTTTCCATCAGATGAATGTGGTTGTATTGCTCGATGAATATCTTCAGCTTTACCTGGATGAAAAATTTCATAAGTCTTTTGACAGGGTGGAACTGATTACCGATGATAATTTCAGTGCAGATCTGGCTCTGAGCATCGGTGGTGACGGTACTTTTCTGAATACTGCTGCCCGTGTGGGGAAAAAGGATATTCCGATACTCGGTATCAATACAGGCAGACTCGGATTTCTGGCTGATGTGGCAAAAGATGAAATAATTCCGGCGCTGCAAGCTATTTTCAAGCATGAATACACCATCGAAAAAAGGAGTGTGCTGAAATTACAAACGCTGGACGGTTCACGATTGGATTCTCCCTATGCGCTCAACGATATTGCCATTTCCAAGCAGGACAGCAGCTCGATGATTATAGTGAATGCTTACGCTAATGGTGAACTCATTAACATTTATCAGGCCGATGGATTGATTATTTCCACTCCAACAGGCTCCACGGCTTATTCGATGAGCGCCGGAGGACCGATAGTGGTGCCGCAGGCGAGGAGTTTTGTGATTTCACCCGTGGCTTCGCATAGTCTGAATGTACGTCCGCTCATTGTGCCCGACGATTGGGAAATTGACCTTCAGGTGATAAGCCGCAGCAACAGCTATCTGGTTTCAATCGACGGACGCTCCAAGATTCTGGATCACAGCACCCGGCTACGGCTCAAGAAAGCTGACTACAGCATTCAGGTTCTTAAACCGCTGAACCATACTTTTTTTGAAACGTTGAGGAATAAACTACTCTGGGGGGCCGATGTGAGAAATTGACTTTTTGGTGAACATCAATCTTTTACTTCTATTACCGGAATAAAATTACGTCTTGAGATGCCGGCAGGAGCAGTTGCTACCCTGTCGAAATGAGGAATTTCACCTTTAAATGTACCTTTCAGCTCTGTTTTTCCATCCAGTGTAAAATTGCACTGAATATCATATCTTCCACTCTCTGTGACAGTTACATTCATGGTACCATCAGTCACATAGGTTACTTTTGATTTTGTTGGATCGGCTTCGATGTAATACATGTAAGCTCCGGATGGTATGGGCTCGCGGTTATCTTCATATTTTTTCCCTGCAAAAAAAGTGAAAGGTTCGCCGGTTTCGGCCATCCGGTAAGTTCCCGCTGCGAGCAGCGTATCCGCCGGAGCACTGAAAATATCCTGAATGATAAGATATTGACCGGTTCCGTCGAGTTCATTATCTTTGTTGATGACTAATTTTTCGGTAAAAAGATGCAACGTGAGTACGTTGTTTTGAACGCCGTAATTGGTGTAATAATTTCCGTAAAAATCGGCGAGTCCCCAGGTAAAAGCAGGAGCAGTATTGTACTGATATGGCGCTGGCGGTTCTGCCGGCTTGCAGGAAAATAGCGCCACGACCAAAAGCGAAAACAGTATTGATTTTATCTGGTTCATAAAAAAAACATTTATTTAACGTGAGTTCGAAATAATTTTTGTCCGTAGGACATCTATGTCAATAGAATGAATTTATCGGTTATATTTTTCCCGTAGGGAATATATCCCCTACGGGGAAATTAGGTTCTGTTCAATATATTTTACTATTGGTATTAATTTCCTATGGGAAATTAAAAAGCTTTCATTCAAGCAGATGTCCTTATTCTTATATCGAACTCACATTATTTAGAAACGCCACCTGGCGAAATGTATTTAACGGGATAAAGCGATGCCAGAAAGCCCATAATCAATACACTTACAAACGTAATAAGAATATCTGAGAACAACAAAACCACCGGATAAGCATCCACTACATAATTATCGCCTCCAAGTTTGAGAAATCCAAAATGCTGCTGCAAAAGAATTACAATTATTCCCAAAGTTATACCAAAAACAGCACCAAGAGTAGAAATCATCCAACCTTCAAATAGAAAAATTCGTTTTATAAGCTTGTCGCCGGCTCCAAGGTTTTTCAGAACGCGGATATCTTCTTTTTTCTCAAGAATAAGCATGGAAAGCGATCCGATAATGTTGAATGTGGCAATAAGCAGTATAAAACAAAGAATGAGATAAGTTATCCACTTTTCCATTTTCGTGATTTTGTAAAAATCTTCCTGCTGTTCATACCTGTCGAGTACCTTGAAGCGTTCGCCGAGTATTTTTCGAATTTCAGTCTTCGTTTTCTGTATTTCTGCAGTCGGTTTCACCTTGATTTCAAGACCCGAAACGGTATTTTCATCGTATTCAAACAGTTCGCGGGCCAAGCTTAGCGAAGTGAGCACATATTGATCATCGTATTCGGGCTGATTGACCACAAATACACCTGAAATATACGCTGAAGCAGGATTAAAGCTGCTTTCCGGTCGCACCATATTTATTCTGCCGGTTCTTTTTGGGGCAAGAATTTGCAGTGGATTGATCACCCGGGCATTGATTCCCAACTTATTGGCTACCCCTATTCCAACTACAGCCCGCTGGAAAGCTCCGTCGTAAAGCACAAAACTTCCGTCGTACATGATACTGTCGATGCTGGAAACTTTGTTAAAATTTTCACTGATACCCATTATTCTGGCAGGCATCTGTCGGTCGGAGAAACTCAGTAGTGCCGTTTCTTCAATCACTTCGGCGTAATGAGCCACCGATCCGAGTTTCTTAACCTTAAGTAAATCAGGAGTATTCACATTAAAGGTTTTACCTTCGACGAGCGATATTTTCAAATCCGGATCAAATGCGGAGAACATGCCCTGAATCAGTGTGCCAAATCCGTTGAAAACCGACAATACACATATAAGGGCAGCGGTACCGATAGAGACTCCGGCAGCCGAAATCCCCGAAATGACATTGATGGCGTTGTGAGATTTTTTTGAAAACAAATAACGCCTGGCTACCCAAAGGGCAAATTTATGGTTGGTCATAAACTGTCTGAACCTGCCTGCAGCAGGCAGGATATGATTATAGTATGATTTCTTTGATTACTTTGATATTGCGTATTTGCATCAAAAAATCCCATTAAGAGTTAGGGGTTTCTTTATCTTTATTGAGGAGTTTGTCAATATTTTCAAGATAATCCAGGCTGTCGTCGATATGAAAAAAGAGTTCGGGAATAATCCGTAGTTGAAACCGTACCCGTTTTCCCAATTCAAACCGAATGGATCTTGAATCTCCATTGATCTTCTCCAAAACCTGAGTTGCTTTATCGCCGGGAAATATGCTTAGCCTTGCCCTGGCAATACTCAGATCAGGGCTTACTGTGACTGCCGTAACACTGATAATTGTACCCTGCATTTCGCGTGCGTAATGAAGAAATATGTCACTCAGCTCCTTCTGAAGCATACGCGCTATTTTTTGTTGTCTTGTTGTTTCCATAAAATAAGCCCCTCCTAGCCTCCCCAAAGGGGAGGGAAAATATATTATTAAATTCTATAAAATTGAATAGCCCTTCTCTAAGTCCCCCTTCGTGGGATTTAGGGGGCTACCTTCCACTCAAATCCATCCTTCGTATCTTTTATCTCGAAGCCGTAGGAAGTCAGTTCATTACGTATTTTGTCGGATGTTGCCCAGTCTTTGTTCTTTTTGGCTTCCAGGCGTATATTCAGCAGCAAATCAACGGCTTTACGATACGCTTCGATGCCTTCGGTAGCCGTTTCCGTGCTTTGTAAGCCAAGAATATCTTCGATAAATAGTTTGAAAACAGAATTTAATTCGTCTAAATCGGCTTGCGAAAGCGTTTCTTTTCCATCGTGAGCAAGATTGATAATACGCAGATATTCAAATAGATGTGAAATTACAATCGGCGTATTCAGGTCATCACACATTGCTTCTTCGCACTTTTCACGCAAGTTACCGATTTCTATGGAAGATTTTTCACCGGCAGTCAGATTTTGAAGTCGGGCGTAGCCTTCAATCAGTCGCTCCAAGCCTTTTTCGGATGCTTCCAGAGCTTCACTGCTAAAATCAACCGTGCTACGGTATTGTGCTTGCAGAATAAAAAAGCGGATGGTCATCGGGCTGAAACCTTTGGTCAGCAAAGGATGATTTCCGGTAAAAAACTGCTCCAACGTGATGAAATTTCCGAGCGATTTTCCCATTTTCTGCCCGCCGATAGTTATCATATTGTTGTGCATCCAGTAGCGAACACTGCTTTTGCCAAGTCCGGCTTGATTTTGAGCGATTTCGCACTCGTGATGCGGAAACATCAAATCCATGCCTCCGCCGTGAATGTCAAATTCTTCGCCCAGATATTTTGTTCCCATAGCCGAACATTCTAAGTGCCAACCCGGGAAACCCACGCTCCAAGGCGCTTTCCAACGCATAATATGCTCCGGAGATGCTTTTTTCCAAAGTGCAAAATCCACCGAACGGCGTTTCTCACTTTGTCCGTCAAGGTTGCGCGTAGTTTCGAGCAGTTCGTCGATATTCCGCCCGGAAAGTATGCCGTAATGATAGTCTTTGTTGTATTTTTCCACATCGAAATAGACCGATCCATCGCTCTCGTAAGCATATCCGGCATCCAGAATTTTTTCAACAAACTCTATCTGTTCCATAATATGGCCGGACGCTTTCGGCTCGATGCTCGGAGGAAGCACATTCAGCATTTCCATCGCTTTATGATAGCGAAGTGTGTAATAATCAACTATTTCCATCGGTTCGAGTTCTTCGA
>SAAL01000074.1 GCA_009929445.1 Bacteroidia bacterium | reverse complement strand
ATGGGGCTGATGCTATTCCCAAACGTTTCTTCCTGGTTTGATTGCAAATATCGTGAATTTTATAATATCTCGATAATCAATGCAAACATACGAGGGGGAAAAGGAGCGCAAAACTCTGTCTATTTAACATAAAAAAAGCAAAAATAATATTTTTTAAAAAAATCAATTCAACTACAAAATCCCCTCTTTAGGGGGTTGGGAGGCTTTATGATAAAAATATCCAACACAAACCTACAACAAGCAGGCGCAATCGGCGTGAATGAATTCCTGCAGGTATTTACCGATGCCTATCTGGAAGCATTGGGTGGAAACCTGAATGCAGAAAATATGCACTTGCTCAACGGCCATCAGCACACGCTGCTGGCATTTCATTTTCTACGCGAAGAAGTGATGTACGGAGGTTTTGTTCAGCTTATCCAAAACGGCTACGGCAGTTATATTTTCGACAATCCGACCGCCAAAGCGCTGAAACAAATGGGTGCGTCTGACCTGGCAAAAATCATTTATAAAGCTAAGGAAATCTATGATTTCAACCGCGAAGAGCTGGAGCGGGAAACCACCGAAGAAGAGTTTACAGCCATGTACGTGGATTTTGAGCAGTTTGATGAGCTGGAAGAACGGTTTTTTGAAATAGAAGAAGAACAGACAGCGATAATTGCACGGTATGTGGATGATAATATCGCGGAATTTGGCGAAATTAAGTAGCAGTTACTTTCAAGTAACAGCTACTTAATTTGTTTTTCCAATTCATACACCTTGCTCCTCACCCATTCCGCCCATTCTACAGGCGTCTTACTTTTGTCAAACGTGGCATAAGGTATGGGTTTGCCGATTTTAATTTTAAAATGCCTCCCATGTTGTTTGAACATTTCGTTTACCAGATAGAGCATTTCAATGTTGGGCAACCCCAGCTTATTACGGATAATGGACAGGCTGTAGAAAAAGTTAGAATTTCTGCCATTGAAAAAAATAGGCACAACATCCCGTTTTGACTGCACCGCTTTGGATACGAACGATTTTTTCCAGGGTAAATCCTGAATTTTTCCGTGCACTTTGCGCGAACACGTACCCGCCGGAAAAGTAATCAGCTGGTTGTCCGAATTGAAAAAAGCCTCTACCGCTTTGGCGTTTTCTCTTACATCCGAAGCCTTACCCACCTTGCTCACAGGCAAAAACATATCTTTCATCGGTTCCAGAAACATCAGAATATCATTGGCAAAATACTTCACTTTGCCCTCGTATTTTCGGCCCAGCAGAAGCCCGAGAATTACACTGTCAAGCCCTCCCAGCGGATGATTGCTCACGAAAATATATCGGTTTCCATCCGTTGGCAAATTCTCAACACCCTCAAAATCTGCTGTAACCCGAAGCAAACCTTCGCCCAGGGCAAAATCAATAAACTCTACATTTTTTTTGCCGTGAGCACGCACAAAAAACTCATTCAGTTCATCCTGATGTAAATTTTTTTTAAGATAGTTGACAATAAATTTCGGAAACTTTTTTTCGGGAGCTTTCGCTCTGATTATTTCCTCCACATCAAAACGCATCACTTTTTCTTCCATAAAATTTCCTTTTTCGAATTGTGAAAGTGCAAAAATACAAAATCTTATCTTATTCCGGGTATTTCAGTTGTTCTTTCTGCTTAAGATTTGCATTCTACGCACAGCAAAATCTCCCCCACTTCTAATCCTTTTCATGCAATTTATCAACAAGACAAACTTAATATGCTGATATCAATCAAATTACTAATTCATATTCTTAGAATAGTTTTTTGAAAACCTGTTAATAAATAGCTAAATATAAGGTGATAACTTGTTGATAACTTTGTTGATAAATATTTGTGGGGAAAAGTGGGGAATATGAAAAAAAAGATTTATTTTTACCGTTGGAAAAATTTATTAAATAAAAACATGTCAACATTCATAGGTAAATACGATGCAAAAGCCGATGTAAAGGGACGCATATTCATTCCGTCCGTTTACAGGAAAGTTCTCCGGGACGGAGAAAAAGACCGGCTTGTGATGCGTAAAGATGCCGACAATGACTGCCTGGTACTTTATCCTGAATCTGTGTGGAATAAAAAAATTGAAGAATTAAAGTTGAATCTGGACGAATGGGATGCCGGCGACCAGCTGCTGCTGATGCAATTCGTATCGGACGCAGAGTGGCTTGATATCGACTCTCAGGGCAGAGTGCTTATTTCAAAAAAATACCTCGACCTCATCGGTATCGAAAACAATGAAGTCATGTTTATGGGAATGATGGACCGTTTTGCCGTATGGGGACGCCAGCGATATGAAGAGGTGAAATTGCCGGCCGGGGATTTTGCAAAGAGATTAAAAGACAAAATGAAAACAGCCCCTTAAAGGGGGAAATTAAAGAGTGAGAAAGTGAATAATTCCCAAAAACACATCAAGTCTGAATCATTACTACCAAATTCTCCCTTCAGGGGGTTAGGGGGCAGTGACGGGGGAGCTTACCACATCCCTGCCCTGCTCGCAGAAACTATTGAAGGACTAAACATAAAACCGGACGGAGTATATGTGGATGTAACTTTCGGTGGCAGCGGTCACTCCCGTGAGATTTTGAAGCATCTGGGAGCTAAAGGGCGATTATTCGGATTTGACCAGGATGAGGACGCATTGCAAAATATGATTGATGATGAGCGATTTACTTTCGTGAGAAGCAATTTCAGGTACCTGACTAATTTTCTGAAATACCACGGCGTGGAAAAAGTGGACGGAATTTTAGCGGACTTGGGCGTCTCGTTTCACCATTTTGATGAAGCCGAACGCGGTTTTTCGTTCCGTTTTGAAGGAAAACTGGATATGCGGATGAATACCCGCTCATCGTTTACAGCTGCAAGAGTGGTCAACGAGTACAGCAAAGAACAGCTTGCAGACGTATTTTATCTTTACGGTGAAATGCACAATTCGCGCAGAATTGCATCTGCCATTGCAAAAGCGAGAAGCATGGGAAGAATTGAGAGTATCGAGCAATTTCTGGAAGTATTGAAACCGTTTTTCCCGCGCGAAAGAGAGAAAAAAGAGATGGCAAAAGTTTTTCAGGCACTGCGAATAGAGGTGAATAAGGAAATGAAGGTGCTGCAGGAATTGCTTTCGCAAAGCGTAGAAACCTTGAACGAAAATGGCAGATTGGTGGTTTTGACATATCATTCATTGGAGGACAGACTGGTAAAAAACTTTATACGCAGCGGCAATTTTGAAGGCAAACAGGTAAAAGATTTCTACGGCAATATCATTGCACCGCTCAAAGCCGTCAACAACAAGGTAATCACTGCGTCGGAAGAAGAAACAGCCCGAAATCCGAGAGCAAGAAGCGCTAAACTGAGAATTGCAGAAAAGCCAGCCCCCTAACCCCCTGAAGGGGGAATTGCTGGTAATATTTAAACAAATTAAATCTTTAATCATTGTTAATTTACTTCCCCTTTAGGGGATTGAGGGGCTTATATTTATGTCTTTTTTTAATAAAATATTAGAAACAATCAAAGGTAACGAGGATTTCTCGGACTTAAAGTCGAGTACCTTCCGCGATGTGCTTAACGGGAATATTCTGTCAAAAAATTTCATTAAAAAACAGTACGGTTTATTTCTGCTCATTGCAGTTCTGACATTTTTTTACGTGGACAACCGGTATTACTGCGAAAAACAGGTATCGAAAGAAGTAAAACTGAAGAAAGAACTTCAGGATGTAAAATTCGAATCACTGACCATTTCGGCCGAACTGACAAAACTGAGCCGCCGAACCTATGTTATTGACTACATCGAAGCCAAAGGACTGAACCTGAAAGAAAGCCCTTATGCACCTGTTGTAATCGAAGAACCTGATCCGGTAAAAGATGAAGAAGTAAAAAAACAAAAAGAAGCCCACAAAGCTGCAACTGTAAAAGTAAAAAGCGACTCCACGCACATCGAAGAGTAAAAAAAATGACTGAACCCGGAAAAAAAATAATAGGACGATTTGCAACAGTTTACATTATAATTGTAATACTGATGATGTCTATTATCTACAACATAGCCAAAATTCAGACTGTGGAGCGCGAGAACTGGCTTAAACTCGGTGAAAAAAACAACAAAAACGACATCATCGTTCGTCCCAACAGAGGCAATATATACTCTGCCGACGGAAGACTCATGGCAAGCTCCATACCCACATACTACGTATATATGGATACCCGCGTGCCAGCACTGCATGAAGATGACGGAAAACTCTTTGCCGAAAACATCGACTCACTTTCTATATGTCTGTCCGATTATTTCGGCGACAAATCGTCCGAAGCTTACAAAAGAGATATGACTGCAGCTTACAGACAGGGAAAAGGTGAATACAACTTCTACAAAGGAAAAATCTCTTACGCACAGTTGAAGGACATTCGTCGTTTTCCGCTGTTCAGATTAGGCAGAAACAAAAGCGGATTGCTCACCAAAGAAATGTTCAGCCGGGTAAAACCATTTACAAGTCTGGCCTCACGCACCATTGGCGATATTTATGCCGACGAATCACGGGGTGGCAAAAACGGACTTGAACTGGGATTCGACTCCATTCTGAAAGGTACGCCGGGCGTATCGTCCAGACAAAAGGTGGCCAACCGCTGGGAAGAAATCACCCAGGTAGAACCGGTTGACGGAATGGATATAGTATCCACAATAGACGTGGATATGCAGGACATCACCGAAAAAGCCCTGCTCGATAAACTGAAAGAAATAGAAGCACAAACCGGCTACGCCATACTGATGGAAGTAGCCACCGGCGAAATAAAAGCCATAGTGAATATGGACAGAAATCCCGATGGAAGCTACACCGAAAACCGTAACGGAGCTGTATCCGACAAGGTAGAACCGGGTTCCACGTTCAAAACAGTTTCGTTAATGGCTGTGCTCGACGACGGAAAAGCCAAACTCACGGATGTAATTGAAACAGGTAACGGGCTATACAAATTCGGAAAAGCAACCATGCGCGACCACAACGCCCACAAGGGTGGTTATGGTTCCATCACACTTGAGCAATCGCTGAATGCATCTTCCAACGTGGGCATTTCAAGAACCATCTACCGGGCTTATGGCGACAATCCGGGAAAATACGTTGACAAACTTTACAAAATGGGGCTAAATGAACCATTTCAGCTTTACATTCCCGGCTCGGCCAAACCGTGGATTCGCCATCCTAACGACAAATCATCATATTGGTCAGCTACTACACTCCCTTGGATGTCTATAGGTTACGAGGTTCAGATACCGCCAATATACACGTTGGCTTTTTACAATGCCATTGCCAACAACGGCAAATACATCGAACCACTTTTCGTCAAATCCATTAATAAAAACGGATTAATGGTGAGAGAATTCAAAGCAAGGGTAATCAACAGCCAGATATGCAAACCTTCCACACTGAAAGAGGTCCGGCAAGCGCTGCTGGGAGTGGTCGAGAATCCCAAATACGGCACCGGAAAAGCAGTCCATTCACCCTATGTGCGCATTGCCGGTAAAACCGGTACAGCACAGATTTCAAAAGGAAGCGCCGGCTATTCGGCGGGTGGAAAATCACATCAGGTGTCATTCTGCGGTTTTTTCCCTTATGAAAATCCCAAATACACCTGTATCGTAGTAATCCGTGAGCCAAAAATCGGATACCCTTCCGGCGGACTCATGTCCGGAGTTGTGGTGAAAAACATTGCTGAAAGAATTTCAGCCATTGACACCGTGTCAACCATTTTTGACCTGCAACTCGACAGCACTTATACAGAAATAAAAAAACCGCTTGTAAAATCGGGAAAATATGAAGCCATTCAAAACGTAATGACAAACCTGCAGCAATCTTACGGAGGTGAAGGGACAAGTTGGGTAAAAACCATCAGTGACGGAAAAACGACGAATCTCACCAACCTGCCGCTGGTAGCCGGAACGGTTCCGGATATGACAGGCATGTGTGCCAAAGACGCTATATATCTGTGCGAAAAACTGAGTCTGAAAATAAATATGAAAGGCATCGGCAAACTGATATCACAAAGTCTGTCGCCCGGAACCAAAACAGCCAAAGGACAGGAAATTACATTAATATTTGAAAATTAAGAAACACATGAAACTAAAAGAAATAATTCAGAATATTAAAGTTGAAAACATAACCGGTAATCCTGAAACCGTGATTACGGGAATCCAGTTTGACTCGCGAAAGATAGAGAGCGGCAACCTGTTTGTAGCGACAAGAGGTACTGCTTCCGATGGCCATACATTCATTCCTGCGGCCATTGAAAAAGGTGCTGCAGCAATTATTTGCGAAGACATTCCGGAAACAACAGACAATTCAATAACATACATTCAGGTGAAAGACAGTGCCGATGCACTGGGGCATGCAGCATCAGCGTGGTACGGTTTTCCTTCGTCAAAACTGATACTGACTGGGATTACCGGCACAAATGGCAAAACAACCACAGCAACATTGCTGTACAAACTTTTCAGAACACTCGGATATGGTGCAGGTTTATTGTCGACTGTTCAGAATTTTATCAACGACGACGCCATAGAAGCCACACACACCACACCCGATGCACTGGCACTCAACGAACTGCTGGCAAAAATGGTGGAAAGCGGTTGCAAGTATGCATTCATGGAAGTCAGCTCACATGCGGTGAAACAAAGACGCATCGCCGGACTGAAATTCGTCGGAGCTGTTTTTACCAACATCACACGAGATCATATCGATTACCATCTCACGTTCGACAACTACCTGAAAGCTAAAAAAAGATTTTTTGACGAGCTGGACAGCAATGCTTTTACTCTCACCAACATCGACGACAGGAACGGACTTGTGATGCTGCAAAACACAAAAGCTGCCAGACACACCTACTCCTGTCGTGGTATTGCCGATTTCAAGACCAGGATTCTGGAAGATGGATTCGACGGTATGATGCTGGATATGAACGGAAAAGAGGTGCACGTATCATTCATCGGCAATTTCAATGCCTACAACCTCACGGCAGTTTTTGGCACAGCAGTACTGCTCGGGCAGGATGAACTGGAGGTACTACGCATTATAAGCACATTGAAATCCGTTTCAGGAAGATTTGAGACCATTCAGGCACCGGCAGGATTTACAGCAATAGTTGACTACGCACATACACCCGATGCATTGGAAAACGTTATTTCGACCATCAACGAAATTCTGCAGGGTAAAGGAAAACTCATTACCGTGGTAGGATGTGGAGGCAACCGCGACAAAGGAAAACGACCCATGATGGCTCGTGAGGCCGTAAACGGCAGCTGGAAAGCCATTCTGACATCAGACAATCCGCGAAACGAAGAACCGATGGACATTATCAACGACATGATTGCCGGTCTGGATACGGAACAGAAAGCAAAAAGTCTGACCATTGTGGACCGGCGCGAAGCCATCAAAACAGCTTGCGCCATCGCTCAAAAAGGCGATGTGGTACTCGTTGCCGGTAAAGGACATGAAGATTATCAGATAATAAAGGGAGTGAAATATCACTTTGACGATAAGGAAGAGGTAAGAAAGGCGGTCTTTCTCTGAATCGCTTTCGAAAGGAAAAATACTTTTTTCGTGCTATAAACAGATGAAATACAATTTTTTAACAATATTAAAATCTTAAATTTCCCCTTTGGGGGATTGAGGGGGCTATTATGCTATACCATTTAATCCAGTATTTAGAAAAATCTTACGACATTCCGGGTCAGCAGATGTTTGTATCTATTTCATTCCGTACGGGTGTGGCGTTTATACTTGCGTTGCTTGTGGCCACTGTTTTCGGGCGTAAAATCATCAACCGTCTGCAAAAAATGCAGATAGGCGAAACCATCCGCGATCTCGGCATGGAAGACCAGCTGAAAAAGAAAGGGACACCTACGATGGGCGGAATTATCATCATTCTGGCCATACTTGTCCCTACATTGCTGCTGGCCGATCTTACCAACATTTATAGTCTTCTCATGATTGTTACCACCGTATGGATGGGAATCATCGGATTTGCTGACGACTTTCTGAAAATTAAATACAAGAACAAAGAGGGATTGAAAGGCAAATTCAAGATTTTCGGGCAGGTTGGTTTGGGGTTAATCGTCGGACTGACGCTGTATGCAAGCCCTGATGCGGTAATACGTGAGAATGTGGAACACATCGGAATTTCACAACGCGTAGAAGATGTAAGCTACAAGGCAGAGGGTGTAAAATCCACCAAAACCACCATCCCTTTTTTCAAAAATAATAACCTGGATTACGCCAACGCATTCAAAAATGCAGGTGAAAATGCGCAAAAATATGGCTGGATATTATTTGTAATCATGGCCATATTTGTAGTGACGGCTGTTTCGAACAGTGCCAACCTTACCGACGGTATGGATGGACTGGCTACCGGATCTACGGCAATAATCGGAGTTACGCTGGGTATACTCGCATACTTGTCGGGCAATATAAACTACGCCGGCTACCTGAATATCATGTATATTCCGGGCACCGGTGAAATGGTGGTTTTTGCCGGCGCGCTGATCGGGGCTACTGTCGGATTTCTCTGGTATAATTCCTTTCCGGCACAGGTGTTCATGGGCGATACCGGAAGTCTGACACTCGGTGGAATCATTGCTGTATTTTCTATTGCCATCCACAAAGAACTGCTCATTCCGATTTTATGCGGATTGTTTTTTGTCGAAAGTTTATCGGTTATTATGCAACGGCTTTACTTTAAATATACGAAGAAAAAATTCGGCGAAGGACGACGTATTTTTCTTATGTCGCCCCTGCATCACCATTTTCAGAAAGGCGGAAAGTCAGGAATCGAGGCTATAATTAAAAAACCATTTAATCCCGTTCACGAGTCGAAACTCGTTGTGCGATTCTGGCTGATAGGTATTATTCTGGCTGCAATAACCATCATAACGCTTAAAATCAGATAATTATGAAACGAATTGTCATACTTGGAGCGGGTGAAAGCGGTGCCGGAGCAGCCATTCTGGCAGCGAAGCAGGGATTTGATGTTTTTGTTTCAGACTTTGGAGAAATAAAGCATCAATACAAGCTACTGCTGGACAAGCACCACATCCGGTGGGAAGAAAAGCAGCACACTGAATCGTTGATTCTGAATGCGGATGAAGTAATCAAAAGCCCCGGAATTCCTGACAAAGCTCCGATGGTAAAAGCGCTGAGAGAGAAAAAAATACCGGTAATTTCAGAAATCGAATTTGCAGGTCGCTACACGAAGGCAAAAATGATTTGCATCACCGGAAGCAACGGAAAGACCACCACTACGATGCTTATTTACCACATACTGAAAGAAGCAGGACTCAACGTGGGGCTCGCCGGCAACGTGGGAGACAGTCTGGCACTGCAGGTGGCCGAGAAAAATTTCGACTATTATGTAGTGGAACTGAGCAGTTTTCAGCTCGATGGGATGACGGAGTTTAAGGCAGATATCGCTATTCTGATGAATATTACACCCGATCACCTGGACAGATATAACTATGAATTTCAAAACTATATCGATTCGAAATTCAGAATCATTCAGAATCAGACCGAAAAGGATGCATTTATCTTCTGGAACGACGATCCGGTCATACGCAACGAACTGAAGAAACGGAATATTCAATCGGCCATCTACCCCTTTTCACTGGAGAAAGAAGAAAAAACAAAAGCATTTATAGAAAATAACCAACTGATTATAAATACATTAAACAACATATTTACCATGCCTGCATCAGAACTATCACTTACCGGAATACACAATACCTACAACTCCATGGCAGCCGGGTTGGCAGCATCTATTATCAGCGTACGCAAGGAAAACATCCGGCAGTCGCTGCAGGATTTTCAGGGTGTTGAGCACCGCCTGGAGTATGTTGCCACAGTCAGAGATGTAAAATACATCAACGACTCCAAAGCCACCAACGTAAACTCCTGCTGGTACGCACTCCAAAGCATGCGTACACCGGTTGTGCTAATTCTGGGCGGCACCGATAAGGGGAATGATTACTCCGAAATAGAAGAACTGGTAAAAGAAAAAGTTACCGGAATGATTTTTCTTGGTGTTGACAACGAAAAACTGCATCTTTTTTTCGACGGAAAAGTTGAAAAAATAGCCGATGCACGTTCCATGCAAGAATGTGTTCAGGCAGCTTATCATATGGCAAAACCCGGCGAAACAGTTTTGCTTTCGCCCTGCTGTGCCAGTTTTGATCTGTTTGAAAACTACGAAGACCGTGGAAATCAGTTCAAAGTCTGCGTAAGAAATCTTTGATCGGGAGATTGGTGGATTGGTTAATTGGTTAATTGTCCCGATAGCTATCGGGAGATTGGTTGATAAGTGTATCCTTCAGGTAGTTAATGTGAAAATCATTTTAAAATAGAAACCAATTATCTGAGATCTAAAATCTTTCATCTGAATTCTGACTTCTGTTATCTGTTATCTGTCAATTGGTTTCTAACTAAAAAAAGTATGGGAAATAAGTTTTCAAAACTCCTGAAGGGTGACACCACCATCTGGATCGTGTTTATCACCTTGTGTCTGTTTTCGGTCATTGAACTTTACAGTGCATCGAGTACACTGGCTTTCAAGGCTGCCAACCATACCGCTCCCATGCTCCAGCATGTCACTTTTCTGGCATTTGGTGCCTTGCTGGCTTATTTTGTCCATCTGATACCTTACAAATATATCAGAATGCTTGCATATCC
Organism: Bacteroidia bacterium; assembly: GCA_009929445.1. Taxonomy (GTDB): domain Bacteria; phylum Bacteroidota; class Bacteroidia; order Bacteroidales; family Paludibacteraceae; genus UPXZ01. Next base: position 9,616 of record SAAL01000074.1, on the reverse strand, counting down.
GGGGCTTATCTTATCATTCTTTCTGCTTATTTACGTACTTTTGCGTGGCGAAAGCGCCAATGAAGCCAACCGCTGGATACGTGTTTTTGGCATTCAGTTTCAGCCTTCGGAAGTTGCAAAACTATCGCTGGTTATCGTCATTGCCGATTTTGTATCGCGTATCAGAGCCAATCCGTCACAGGAGAAAAAATATTTCATCTGGATTCTGGGCGTTGCGGGGTTGATAATTGGCCTGATACTGCTCGAAAATTTTTCGACGGCAGCCATTTTGGGTTTAGTCGTATTTTCTATGATGTTCATGAGTCAGCTATCGTGGAAAAAACTGGCCGGCATCCTGGGCTTCATCGTAGTAGTATTGCTGGTAGGATATATACTGGTAAAAACGATTCCGAAAGAAAAAATGCCGGGAGCATTTGACCGTGCCTACACGTGGGTTGCCCGCATCGAACGGTCGGCAAATGAAACCGACGAGAGTAAGTACGAAATCAACGATGAAAATCTGCAGGTGCAGCACGGAAGAATAGCCGTGGCGCGGGGCGGATTTTTCGGAGTATTCCCCGGCAACAGCGTTGAGCGCGATTATCTGCCTCATGCCTACGACGACTTTATTTACGCCATCTTAGTGGAGGAAATGGGACTTGCAGGTGGTATCTTTGTCATGTTTCTTTACCTCGTACTTCTTTTCAGGACAGGACAAATAGCCACCGTGTGTAAAAGCACCTTCCCGGCCATGTTGGTTACGGGACTGGGGCTGCTGATAACCCTGCAGGCTACGGTAAACATGTTTGTAGGATCCGGATTTGGACTGGTTACGGGGCAGCCTTTGCCCTTGATAAGCCGCGGTGGCACTTCCATTCTGGTTACGTGCATCTATTTTGGAATCATTCTGGGCGTAATACGCGAAATAAAATCCGAAAATGAAAAAATTTACCGCAAAAAAGAACCCGAAGTGGACGATATTCCCCAAAACGACGAAATAGTGATGGAAATAAATGAAATATAATCCTGAAAAAAAGGAAATTACAGGTAAAAAAATCACCCCTGACATCTTATTTTTATAAAAAAGGTAAAAAACTTAACTTAGCAGCAATTATGAAATACATTATCAGCGGAGGAGGTACCGGCGGACACATTTTTCCGGCAATAAGCATAGCCAACGCCATTAAAGCCAAAGATCCGAAAGCAGAAATACTGTTTGTAGGTGCAACCGGCAGAATGGAGATGGAACGCGTTCCGGCTGCAGGTTATCCCATCGAAGGGCTTCCAGTAAGCGGATTCGACAGAAAAAACCTGCTGAAAAACTTCCGCGTGCTCATTGATTTGCAAAAAAGCATTGTGAAAGCCCGAAAAATTATCCGCAATTTCAGACCCGATATAGCCATCGGAGTGGGTGGGTATGCCAGCGCACCTACGCTGAAAGCAGCCTCACGACTTGGAGTGCCCACCCTGCTTCAGGAACAGAATTCCTACGCCGGAGTGACCAACAGAATGCTGGCTTCCAAAGCATCGGCAATCTGTGTGGCCTACGATGGCATGGAGAAATTTTTTCCGAAAGAAAAAATCATTCTTACCGGAAATCCCGTTCGTCAGGATCTTTTCAACGTACTGCCCAAAGCCCCCGAAGCCTTTGAATTCTTTGGTTTTGACCCTGCTAAAAAAACCCTGCTCATAGTGGGTGGCAGCCTGGGTGCCAGAACGCTGAATCAAAGCGTAACGGCCTTTCTGGATGAAATGGCACAAAGCGGCATACAGATAATCTGGCAAACAGGAAAATATTACATCGATAAAGCCCACGCAGACGCACAAAAGTACGAAAGCAGGGAGTTTATCGTTACCGATTTTGTATCACGCATGGATTATGCCTACGCTGTAGCCGATCTGGTCATTTCGAGAGCCGGAGCCAGTTCTATTTCCGAACTGTGCTTACTGGCCAAACCGGTCATTCTGGTACCATCGCCCAATGTGGCCGAAGACCACCAAACGAGCAATGCAATGGCTCTGGTCAACAAAAACGCAGCCCTGATGGTACGCGATGCAGATGCCCTGCGCGATTTGATTCCGGCAACACTTAATTTGATAAAAAACAGCGACAAACTGACAGAATTAGCTAAAAATATCAGTTTGCTCGCACAAAAAGATTCTGCGGGCAGAATAGCCGAAAAAGTGCTCGAAATAATCCGCACGCGAAAATAAAAAAACAAAAATTAGTATCCCGGGAACCACCTCACATAACCTGAGAAGTGGAAACCAGCATGTCAATTCTTTTTGTTTTGTAAAAAAAGGTAAAATCACACATGAACGATAAATTTTCACAATATTATTTTCTGGGAATCGGCGGCATCGGTATGAGCGCCATAGCCCGCTATTTCAATGCAAAAGGCTATGCAGTAGGGGGATACGACCGTACTGAGACAAAGCTGACCAACGATCTGACGGCCGAAGGAGTGGAAGTAAATTACGAAGAATCCGAAACTGTAATCCCCGACCGCTTCAGGGATGCGAAAAAAACGCTGGTCGTAATCACTCCGGCTGTTCAGTCGGACCATGCGCAACTGGAATACTTCAGAAATCATAACTTCAAAATCCTGAAACGCTCCGAAATACTGGGTGAGATAACCCGGAGCAGCAAAGCCATCTGCATTGCAGGTACGCACGGAAAAACCACCACCTCCACCATGACAGCCCACTTAATGCATCAGTCGCACGTGGAATGCAGCGCCTTTCTGGGAGGTATTTCCAATAATTACAACACCAATCTGCTCATTTCCACCCAAAGCAACTTTGTAGTGGTGGAAGCCGATGAATACGACCGTTCGTTCCATCATCTCACGCCCTACATGGCTGTCATCACGTCGCTCGAAGCAGATCATCTGGATATCTATGGCACCTACGAAGCCGTTATAGAGAGTTTTCAGCATTTTGCATCGCTCATTACTCCGGGAGGAGCACTTATTCTGAATGAAAAAATCAATATAGAGCCGAAACTGAATAAAGGAGTTAAGTTTTTTACTTACGGGATGAACGAAACATCCGATTTTCATGCTAATAACATCCGGATTATCAAAGAGAATATCTATTTTGACTTCGTTACACCCACGGAGACGATTCACGATATCCGCCTGGCAGTGCCTGTGATGATAAATGTCGAAAACGGAGTCGCAGCAATGGCTCTGGCATGGCTCAACGGCGTATCTACCGAAGAAATTCGAACAGCCATGTCCACTTTTTCGGGCATTTATCGCAGATTCAATATCGTTTTCAATTCCGGAAAGGTCGTTTACATGGACGACTATGCACACCATCCGAGCGAATTGAAAGCAAGTATCTCATCCATTCGTCAGCTTTACTCCGACCGGAAAATCACCGGGATATTCCAGCCGCACCTGTACAGCCGCACGCGTGATTTTGCACCCGAATTTGCTGAAGCATTGTCAGACCTGGATGAATTGATTCTGCTCGATATTTATCCGGCGCGCGAACTTCCCATAGAGGGCGTAACCTCGGAATTAATAATGAAAGATGTAAGCATCCCTGATAAAACGCTCACTTCTAAAGAAAATTTACTAATTTTGTTAGATCAAAAAGAACTTGATGTGCTCGTAACTTTCGGTGCCGGCGATATTGACAAAATGGTGCCCGAAATCAAAAAATACCTGAAAGAACGATTTGGAAACAATTCGGAAAAATAAATGAACAAACTGCTCAAATACATACTGATTATCGCCGCAATGGCTCTGTGTGTTAGTTATGCGGTGCTGGCGAATGTAAAAGGTACAGCATCGGATGACAGAAAGGTATGCTCCAGTCTGAATGTTACCATTGCAGATTACAAAGAAAAAAAACTGATCAGCAACGAAGAAATTGCCTTGCTGCTCAAAACAAAAGAGCTGAATCCAATCGGTCAATCACTGGGAAAAATCCGAACCAAAACCATTGAGGATGTAATTGAAAAACATCCGATGGTGCGAAGGGCGGAATGTTATAAAACACCAAAGGGAGAAGTTGAGATTGTGATCGAACAGCGCAACCCGGTTTTGCGGGTCGCAGGCACCGAAAACTATTACGTGGATGATTTGAGAAAAACCATGCCGGTTTCACTTAATTTTGCAGCCTACGTGCCGGTTGCAACTGGCAGAATTACCCGCAAAACAGCTACAGGACCTCTGTTTGACTTTGCCCGTTACATAAGTCGCGATCCATTCTGGAACGATCAGATAGCTCAGATTAACATCAATGAAAAAATGCAGGTAGAGTTGATACCACGCGTCGGCGAACACATAATCATTCTCGGAACTTTTGACCGGTACAAACAAAAACTCGAAAAACTCCGGAAACTTTATCTTTACGGACTCAACGAAGCAGGCTGGAACGCCTACTCTACCATCAATCTGCAATTCAGAGATCAGGTAGTATGTACCAGAAAATAGCTCAGTGAACAGAAAATGAAAAATTTTAAACTCTAACTTATTTTTATTTTTTATCTGACAACATTGATTTTCTACACACATTAAATATATTTTTCTGAATTTCAGACAGATATATTTGAATGTTTTTCAAAAAAAACGTAAATTTTATAACGTCTAATTTTCCATAAGTATGAACAAAAATCCTCTCGTATATATTGACTTTGGGGGATCACGAATAAAAGCGATAGCCGGATTTGTGCAGGATAATCATGCCTTGAAAGTACTGGGTGAACAGGAAAAAGTGAGCGACGATGTAAAAAGCGGAATTGTAGAAAAAATAAGCGGCGCCGCCTTCAACGTGAGTCAGTTAACCAGATTGCTTCAGAACTCACTGAAAATCGACCATATCACCAAGGTAAGTACCAGTGTGAATGCCAGAACCATGAAGCATTTCACCACCACGGTTGAGGGCCGAATCATGAATGTGGTCACCGAGAAAATGCTGAAAGATTTAGAAAAAAAATGTACAGAAGAAATAGAAACCGATAAAATCAGTGTATTTGAATGCATTCCGCTGGCATATTACATCGACAGCCGTCGGGAAGATCAACCACTTGGAAAAAAAGGTTCCGTGTTGCGTGTGGATTTCAATGTCATTATCGGCAACAACCTGGTGAAGGAATCGCTCGAACGAAGCATTGAACGTACCGGAATAGGCGTAGATTACATTCACCTGGGCATTGAAGCCGCAGCAACTGCCATACTCGAAGATAAAGAGCGCCAGGAAGGCTGCGCAGTAATCGCTTTTGGCGCCACCACCACCACACTGGGTGTATATTGCGAAGGAAAGCTTCAGGAACTGAGCGTAATACCGCTCGGAGGCAAGAACATCACCAAAGACATTCAGGAACTCGGTATCAGTTTTGAGCATGCAGAGTTATTAAAAACAAAAACGGGCTGTGCAATGGAAGAAAAGGTTGAAAAGCCCGTATATGTGCAAATTCCAAATGAAAATCCGGGCAATGAACCGGTAAAAATTTCCACTTCGTTTCTGGCAAGAATTATTGAAGCACGTCTGGAAGAGATGCTGGAACCCATTTTCGATCAGATAAATATGATTCCATATCCACTCCGGTGGGGCATCATCATTACCGGTGGCGCAGCAAAACTTAAATATCTGCCTGAATTTATCGAACAGAAAATCGGCAGTACTGTCCGGATAGGAAATCATGCCGAATGGCTTTCGGAGGATACTGACGAGAAATTCTATGACCCCACCTATACACAAGCTATTGGAGCTCTGGTACTTTCCAACGATTTGATCCAAAATCAGAAAGCTGAAGAGCAGGAAGCCATCAAGCCAAAGCTTCCACGAAATTTCATTAAAAAGATTTCAAGTAAAATATCCGGTGGTATGGAAACACTTTTCAAGTACGACGAACTGGAAAAAGAACAAAACGAACAACAGAAATAAATACAGTATTTAATCATACTTAAACTAAATAATATGGATTTTTTAGATGATAATCTGCCGTTGAATTTGCCGTTGGCTAATTCATCCATCATAAAAGTAATCGGAGTTGGAGGTGGCGGAGGAAATGCCGTTAACCACATGTACAGTCAGGGAATAGCCGATGTATCATTCGTGGTTTGCAACACCGATAATCAGGACCTTGTACGCTCACCCGTACCTATTAAAGTGCAACTCGGCAAAAACATCACCCAGGGTCTGGGTGCAGGCGGTCGCCCCGAAGTAGCGCGCCAGGCAGCCGAAGAATCGGTGGAAGACATCAGACGGATGCTTGCAGATAACACCAAAATGGTATTCATTACCGCCGGTATGGGCGGAGGCACCGGCACAGGAGCTTCACCCGTAGTAGCCAAAGTGGCTCACGATATGGGAATACTTACCGTAGGCATCGTTACAATCCCCTTTGCCTTTGAAGGAAATCAGAAAATCCGTCAGGCACTCGAAGGCGTGGTGGCACTCAGCGAATACGTGGATGCCATTCTGGTAATCAACAACGAAAAACTCAAACAGATTTATCCGGATCTGGAGCTCTCCAATGCCTTTGCCAAAGCCGACGACGTACTCACCAATGCCGCCAAGGCAATAGCTGAGATCATTACGATTCCGGGCTACATCAATACCGACTTTGCCGATGTGAGCACCATAATGCGCGACGGAAAGGTGGCTATCATGAACACCGGATTTGCTTCAGGTGAAAATCGCATCACCAAAGCCATTGAAGATGCCCTCAACTCTCCACTGTTAAACACCAACGACGTGAATGGTGCCGGAAAAGTACTGCTGAGTCTTTACTGCTCCAAAAGCAACCAGATTAAAATGGAAGAAATTTCTCAAATACATGAATTCATGGCCAAAGTTGGCGAAAATGTCACAGTCATCTGGGGAGCAAGTTTCGACGAGTCACTCGGCGACGAGGTTAAAATCACCCTTATAGCAACCGGATTTGACGTGAAAGACATACCCGGAATGCCTGCATCCGTACTGAAAAAATACAAAATGAATGAAAAGAAGGAAGAAAATGAATCTTCAGAAAATGAAAACTTAATTTTTGACGAAGAACTGGAGGAACATAAAAAAACCGCCGAAGCCGAAATAAGCAAAGCCATTGTAGAGCTTTACGGTGGCATGATCAAATCAGAAACACCAAAAGAAACGAAACCGGAAGAAATATTCCAGGAAGTAATTCAATTTGATGCCGTTCAGGAAGAGGAACTGCCGGTAGTGAACCTTTTCGACATCGATGACATCGATGACCTGAAGAAAGTGGAACAAATTCCGGCCTGGAAAAGACGATTTATGAAGAAATAAAGAATTTTCATCGGAAGCAAAACAAATTCACCCAATCTATTTCAAATATTCAAATATTCAACTTATAAAAACAATGGAAAAGTTATTCGAACAAATAAGCAACGATATAAAAACAGCCATGCTGGCCCGCGAGAAAGTGGCACTGGAAGCATTGCGCGGCATAAAAAAAGAATTTCTGGAAGCCAAAACTGCCAAAGGAAGCGACGGCATACTCCACGATGAGCAAGCCGTAAAAATCATGCAGAAAATGGCAAAACAACGCAGGGAAACAGCCCAGATTTACACTGAACAAAACCGGCCCGAATTGGCAGAAAAAGAGCTAGCAGAAGCAGCCGTTATTGAGCAATACCTGCCCAAACAGATGACCGACACCGAACTGGAAGCCGCTCTGATCGAAATCATCGCACAGACAGGAGCTGCAGGACCTCAGGATATGGGAAAAGTGATGGGAGCAGCTACCAGACAGCTTGCCGGTAAAGCCGACGGAAGAATGATTTCAGAAAAGGTCAAATCGCTACTGAGCAGATAGTATCACCCGGAAAGTATCCGCCTGATGCATACATAAAATCAGCGGGAGCACGATTGATTCATGCTCCCGCTGATTTTTTATATAAAGATAGTTCAGAATCAGGATTCCATACTGATTCCGTTGAACACAAATTCTACAATTTCGTGTTTGTTTTTCTCAAATTCGGAGGTCAGATTCTGTCGAATATACGGAATCTCAAGCCCTTTGAGTGAGTACATGATAATACTAGATGCTATTTCAGTATCCATAGTCTTAAATTTTCCGGTAGCAAGCCCTTCATCCAGAATATTTCTGATGATTTTCAGTTCGATGACGTCCATTTTACGTCGCGAGCGTTCCACCTCGTAAATATCCTTAAAAAAATCAGCGCGCAGCGTTCCGTTGCGTGTGACCGATTGTTTTATCAAATCCAGGTGAATGATGATGTGATTTCTTAGCTTCTCGAATGCATCAATCGCTTTTTTGGCATTCTCTTCGAGCGCAATGATGACCAGATTCAATTCATTCTCTATCACCGCTTTATACACTTCGTCCTTGTTCTTAAAGTAGGTGTAAAGCGTTCTTCTGCCCTTTTTCGAAGCCTCTGCAATGTCGTTCATGGTAATGTTTTTCTTACCCCGCAATGCAAACAGTTCACGCGACACATCAATCAGTTTTTTCCTGGTTTTAGAAGTGGATAATGACATGATATGTATGTAATAATTTGAGTATAAAGTTATTCATTTGACCCGAAATCTCCAAAAAGCCCCGATTTGATTTCAGCAAATTTAACTTTTGTTCGTTTTCAATTCCGGCTTTAATTTCAGCCGGTGCACCAGGCGAACAAACCACACAATAACGATGGCCAGCACAAAACGGGGCACAATCATCCAGAGCAGCGGCACCCCGATGGCAGCAAAAAGTAGCGTATCTTCAAGCGTAGAGTGATTCACGGCAATGTGATGGTTGAGCAGATTGGCATCTTCCCTGGAAAGTTCGCCACTCTCCACTTCTGCTATCATCACAGCCGATCCGTAAGTAAGACCCAGAATATGAGCCACAAACCAGAGAAAAGAACAGTTGCGCGGTAAGCCCATCAGGCTCATCAGCGGCGCGAGCGTCCGCGAAATCACATCAAGAATTTTGAATTCTTTCAGGATATTCTGCAGGAGCATCAGACCCGTCACAATGAGCAGAATCTTCACTATCAGCCAGAACGAACTGATAAGCCAGGCCAACAGCATGTCAGCAAATGACTGATACACTTGGGTATCTGCTGCTATCTGACTCGTTTCGACCGTTTGTGGTAGCAATAGATTCAGGAAAAAAGCCGCCACGAAAGCACTGATGATTCGGAGCAAAAACATGGTGATATAACGCGAGCCGGTTTTGCTTTGTACGGCCGTCTCCACTATCATGTTGTGAGCTATCAAACACATTACGGCAAGAATAATGACATCTCTGGGATCAAGCGGAAGGGTGGCAATGATGGCAATGGGAGCATAAAGCGACAGCATAATACTGGTAATGAATACGATAGCCGCTTCGCCGGGCAAACCAATGACCGAAAATACAGGAGAAAGATAGCGGGCAATCACCTCAATAACACCGGTGTATTGCAGAATACTCACAGCCAGACTGATGGGGATGATGATTTTCAGCAGCCAAACGGTTGTTCTTCCTGCTTTGGGTAAAGCTGAAATCATGGCTGTACGTGTTCTCCGGAGTGTTGTTTCCATCATTTGATTTATTTGAAATGTATTTAAAAAAAGAAAGGTTGTCTCACGACAACCCAATCTTCAATTAACCTTAAATCTAATACCATGAAAAACACGATGCAAAGATAACGCGTTTTTATGTTAT
>SAAL01000073.1 GCA_009929445.1 Bacteroidia bacterium | reverse complement strand
GCGACATAAAGTTACTGAAATTCAGCGACTTTACCAAAATTCTATGCTGCTATTTTTATATAAATCAGCAAGTTATTATACTTGCGAAAGTTGAGTTAAATAATTATCTGAAAGAAAATGCATTTATTCCAAAGCATATAACTTTTTTGTTTTCCTTTCCACCTTTGGATAAAACAAATTTTAGATATGTAAAAGAACTGGGAGGCGGAGCCATACTGGATACCGGATCTTACCTGGCTTCGATTTGTCGATTTTTTTTCAATGAAATACCTATAGAATCTTTTTTTGTCAAAAACGCATTTGTTGAAAACGATCTTGAAGTTTCATATAGTGTTCTTTTCAAGTTTTCAGATGGGAGATCATTGGTCGGGCACTCAGGCTTCACTACTGAGTATGTAAATAGAATAAATGTTTTAGGGAAAGATTTTTGTATTGACATAGATCGTGTGTTTACATTACCGGAAAATGTGGAAAATACAATTAGAATTAGAAGTGAAAATCAAAGTTCTGAGTTGAAAACATCAAATGGCAATATGTTCAAAGAGTATTTCAGATTCATATATGAAGCAATAAAAAACAATTCATATCAAGAATTATATGCTAATATGTTACTCGATGCACAAATTAGAAATTTATTAAAATAAAAGAAAGATGGAAGTAAAAGTATGGGATTACCTGGTTGAATATGCACAAGAGAAAGAAGAAGTGTTATCTGCTGTACAGGATGTTTTTGAATCTGGTTGGTTGATACTTGGCAATAAAGTTAAAGAATTTGAAACTGTATATGCACGTTATTGTGAAACTAAATATGGAATTGGTGTTGCAAATGGTACGGATGCCATTTTCTTAGCATTAAAAGCACTGGGAATTGGAGCAGGTGATGAAGTTATTACTGTGTCTAATACAGCCATTCCAACAGTATCTGCCATCGTGAGTACAGGTGCAACACCTGTTTTTGTAGATATTCTAGAAGATACATATTTGATGGATACCTCAAAAATAGAACAAGTTATTTCATCAAGAACCAAATGTATTCTTCCAGTGCATTTATTTGGTCAGTGTGTAGATATGGATAAAGTTAATGAAATTGCAAAGAAAAACAATCTGTTTGTATTAGAAGATTGCGCACAAAGCCACGGAGCGTTGTATAGAGGAAAGAAAGCCGGTTCCCTTTCTGATATTTCAACAACTTCCTTTTATCCAACAAAAATTTTGGGAACTTATGGAGATGGAGGCATGGTTAATACAAGTAACGAAGAAATAGAACGTAAAATGAGAAGATTACGTTTTTATGGAGCCGAGAAGACATATTATGCCATTGAACATGGTTACAACTCAAGATTGGACGAGCTTCATGCAGCTATATTGTTGAAAAAAATAGTTCATTTAGATGAATATATAAACAGAAGGCGACAAATAGCAACTAAATATGACAAAATGTTGAAAGACACGAATCTAATTTTGCCGAAAGAAGCTGAATATGGAAGACATGCTTATTATATATATGTTGTGAGACATCCAAACCGGGACTATATAATGGGAGAACTTAAAAAGATGAATATTCATCTGAATATCAGCTATCCATGGCCGATTCATACTATGACCGGATATGCTAATCTTGGGTATAAGGAAGGCGATCTACCTGTAACAGAAAAAGCAGCAACAGAAATTTTTTCTCTGCCTATGTACCCTTCTTTGACTGACGACCAGCAGAATCATGTCATTGAAAAATTGATTGAATTATGTATTTAATTATTGGATGAAGTATATCTATGGCAACATACAATTTTTGTACATTATTCGATAGCTACTATTTGCACAAAGGGTTAGCATTGTATCAATCACTTGTCGATTTAAATGAAGATTTTCATTTATATATTGTAGCTTTTGACGATGAATGCTATGAGATTCTTACAAGATTAAATTTACAACAATTAACTGTTGTCTCATTATCTGTTTTTGAAACACCTGAGTTGCTTGAAGTGAAGCCAACCAGAAATAGAGCAGAATACTGTTGGACTTCTGGGCCTTCAATGATCTATTATTTTATTAAAAATCACAATTTAGACCATTGCACTTATTTAGATGCTGATTTAATGTTTCTACTATCTCCAAAAGTTGTTTTTGATGAAATAGGTGACAATTCAGTAGCTATCACAGAACATATTCCTGACGGACCTGAAATGACAACCGGAAAATATTGCGTCCAGTTTGTATATTTCAAGAATGATGAGGAAGGGATGAAAGCACTTACTTGGTGGAAAGATAGTTGTATTGATTGGTGTTATGCGAAATATGAAGATGGTAAGTTTGGTGATCAAAAATATTTGGATTCGTTCTCCGTATTGTTTAATAAAGTTCATGTAATTAAGCATCGGGGTTTAGGTGTGGCTCCTTGGAATGCTCATTTATATGATTTCAAAGAGTTTGGTAAAATATATTTTCAAAACGAAGAATCTAAAATTATATTTTTTCATTTCCATGGAACAAAAGTAAATGTTTTTGACAACAAAATTCAAATAATCATTATCGACTCTGATATTGATGAATTTCAGGAAGAAAATGTTTATTTTCCATATCTTAAGCTTTTGAAAAATATATACGCTAAATATTTGAATTATGATATACAGAAATATGAAGTTGTTAGAAGAAGTAAGATTAAGCGAATCATTGCCAAAATAAAATTTTATTTTAGAGACAATGAAATTTTTCGATATATCTATTATAAATTATTCCACAATAGGTACAATGGTTATGAGAAAAAATAATTACGAGGTTGCGTGAAAAGAATTCTAATCATTTCTTGTGTCTTTCCACCGGAGCCAATTGTATCTGCACAGTTGTCTCTGGATGTTGCTTCAGAATTATCTAAGGAAAATTCAGTGGTGGTGCTGTCACCTAAACCTACACGACCGGAAAATTTTATTTTTGAAAAAATCAATACTGTTAATTCGTTTGAACATATAATCACAGGTTCGTATACATATCCGAAATCAAAATTAACGGGTAGGATGCATGAAAGTTACAGTTTCGGGAAACATTGTGCTGCTTATATATCTAACAACTTTAAAAATATCAGTGTAATTTATTTGAATTCATGGCCTCTTTTATCTCAGTTTTTAATAATTAAAACTGCAAAGAAATACAATTTACCCTGCGTAACACATGTGCAGGATATCTATCCTGAATCAATAACTAACAAGTTGCCTTTTGCCAAATCGCTCTTTTATTACTTATTGCTACCAATTGATAAATTTGTACTACGCAATTCTTCTGTTGTTTTATGTATATCTGAGAATATGAAGAATCAGCTTCAATCAACCAGAAAGATACCATCAGAACGTTTTGAAGTGGTAGCAAATTGGCAAAACGAGGATTCGTTTATTCAATATAAAAAGTCAAAAAAAGAAAGAAATTCTTCGAACATCAAACCATTTACTTTTATGTATTTGGGAAATAACGGACCGGTTGCTGGGGTGGAATTTCTCATAAAATCATTTTACAGGGCTGCTATTCCTGATTCACAATTAATTATTGCAGGTAGTGGCTCAAAAACAAATGATTGTAAAAAAATGGCGTCTAATTTAGAAGCTAAGAATATTATTTTTATTCCTGTTCCGGAAGGTAAAGTTCCGGAAACACAAGATATGGCTGATATAATGCTGTTGCCTGTAAAAAAGAATGGTGCAATGAGTTCCATTCCATCCAAATTACCGGCATATATGTTTTCAGCAAAACCTATTATAGGTAGTCTGGATTTGGAGAGTAATACTGCACAGGCTATCACTGACGCAAATTGTGGAATTGTAGTAGAGCCGGAGAATGAAGACTTATTAGTTAAAGCAATGAAAGATATTACTTCATGGGATAAGAAAGAACTAATTGAAAAAGGATTGAATGGATTTAATTACGCTATGGAAAAATTCTCCAGAGAAAATAATTTAAAAAAAATAATTGAAATAATTTCAAAGGTGAAATAATGGAGATAAGAAAAGTAACAAAACACGAAATCAATCAAGTTGTCACAATTCACAAAAAAGCCTTTAACGATTTCTTTTTAACGCAGTTAGGAGATAAGTTTTTATGGGTTTATTATTATTCTGTTTCCAAAAATAAAAATAGCATTTTGATAGGATATTACGACGATGAAAAGTTATTGGGATTTAGTTGTGCTACGTTTTTGTCGAGAGGATTTCATAAAAATTTAGTCAAAGAAAACCTTTTAAGATTTGGTATTATCGGAATAAAACTTATCTTCACAAAACCTGGTTCTTTAATAAGAATATTAAAGAATTTTTCCAAAAGCAACAAATCAATCAAAGATGACGGAAATTATGCTGAATTGCTTTCAATTGGTGTTTATCCGGGCATTCAAGGAAGTGGAATTGGAAAGCAACTTCTTACAGAATTAGAAAGACAACTATCTTTTAATGGAATAAAACTATTATCTTTGACTACCGATTTTTATAAGAATGATAAAACAATTGGCTTTTACAAATCATTGGGCTATGAAATAATGTATGAATTCATTGCTTACCCTAACAGAAAAATGTATCGATTGATTAAAAATTTATAATAATGAAAATTCCCTTTTCACCTCCTTATATTGATGAAGATGTAATTAACGAAGTTGTTGATTCGTTAAAATCCGGTTGGATAACTACAGGTCCAAAAGTAAAAGCATTGGAACAAGAAATCAAAAATTTCTCTCAAGCACAAGAGGTTCTTTGCGTTAATTCATGGACATCAGCAGCTATTATGATGCTCAAGTGGTTTGGCGTAAAAGAAGGTGATGAGGTTATTGTACCTGCATATACCTACTGTGCTACTGCACTTGCAGTAATGCATGCCGGAGCCACGCCTGTGATGGTTGATTCCGGAGATGACTTTAATATATCTGTGGAGGCAATCCGGCAAGCCATAACTCGCCGAACAAAAGCTATAATTCCTGTAGATATAGCCGGATTTCCGTGTGATTATGACGCTATTATGAGTCTTGTTACAGAAGAAGACATTCAATCTCAATTTGTAGCAGAGTCAGAAAACCAGCAAAAATTAGGACGTATATTAATTATTAATGATTCTGCACATTCACTTGGTGCAATTTACAGGAATGGAGTGAAGATAGGAAACGAAACCGACATAGTAATTTTTTCATTACATGCTGTGAAGAATATAACTACTGCCGAAGGTGGAGCTATTTGTTTAAATTTGCCCGCACCGTTTGATAATGAAGTCTTATATAAAGAATTGAGGCAAATGAGTTTGAACTGTCAAACAAAAGATGCATATACAAAAAATAAAGCTGGAGGATGGCGATACGACATTTCAGGTTTTGGGATGAAGATTAATATGGCTGATGTGAATGCTGCTATAGGGCTTGCCCAGATAAGAAAATACGATGTACTGCTTGAAGAACGCAGAAGAGTGTTTGAAGCGTATAATGATGGATTCTGTAAATACGAATGGGCTATATTGCCACCGACTATTAAAGGTGACAAAAGAACTTCATATCATGTTTATGCATTACGCATCAAGAATTTCACAGAGGAACAGCGCGATGCAATGATAGAGGAAATTTCCCGCAACGATGTTGCTGTTAATGTTCATTTTATCCCGATGCCTATGCTGTCATTCTTCAAACAGCAAGGATACGATATAAATAATTATCCAACTGCTTACAATAATTACAAATGCGAGATATCTCTGCCGGTTTATCCCCAACTATCTGAGGAACAAGTAAATTATGTTATTGAATCGGTTGTAACAGCTTACGAAAAAGTAAATAAAGGATGATTCGCTTTTTTGATATCCTCCTGAGTTGCATCGGATTGATAGTTTTGTTTCCGATATTTTTAATGTTAAGTATCTGGATTAAACTGGATTCAAAGGGACCTGTTTTTTATAAACAAAATAGGGTAGGGAGGAATAATGTTGATTTCCTATTGTACAAGTTCAGATCTATGATTACGGATGCAGATAAGAAAGGATTATTGATAACCGTTGGAGGTAAAGACCCGCGAATAACAAAATCCGGTTATTTTATTCGTAAATATAAATTAGATGAATTGCCACAATTAATCAATGTATTCATGGGTGACATGAGTTTAGTTGGCCCCCGTCCCGAAGTACGAAAATACGTAGATATGTACAACGATGAGCAACGTAAAGTACTGTCAATTAGACCTGGAATTACCGATTATGCTTCAATTGAATATATGGATGAAAATAGGATTCTTGGCGAATCTCAAGACCCGGAGAAAAGTTACGTTGAAGTTATAATGCCTGAGAAAATTAAATTGAATATGAAATACATTGAAAATCAATCATTAGGTGAATACATAAAGATTATTTTTATGACAATTTGGAAAATATTTGTTTAATTTTTTCCATAATAATCATTTTTATAAATTATTCTTCGCTAAAATAATATAGCTTTTAAGAATTTGTATGCCAAAAAAAGTTTTTGTCTCCGGTAGTTATGATATGCTTCACAGCGGGCATGTGGCGTTTTTTGAGGAAGCGGCTACATACGGCGATTTGTATGTGGGTGTCGGTTCGGATAAAACCATTGCCGAACTGAAGGCGCGGAAAACAATCAATCCGGATGCCGAAAGACTCTATATGGTCAGGGCACTGAAGGTGGTCAGGGATGCCTGGATCAATTCAGGAAGCGGTATGCTCGATTTTGAGGGTGAACTCAGGCAGCTGATGCCCGATATTTTCTTTGTAAATACCGATGGTCATACTCCTGCCAAAGAGCAGCTCTGCAAAGAACTCGGGATAGAATACATTGTCAGTCAGCGCATTCCTCACGGCTCACTCCCGGTGCGTTCCACCACGGCATTACGCCAGGTGTGCCGCATTCCTTACCGCATTGACCTGGCCGGCGGATGGCTCGATCAGCCCTACGTAAGCAAATTTTACCCGGGTACGGTGATTACCATCTGCGTGGAGCCCGATTATGAATTCAACGACCGCAGCGGGATGTCCACCAGCAGCCGCAACAAAGCCATAGAACTCTGGCAGACCGACATCCCCGAGGGCGACAGCGAAAAACTGGCAAAGACCCTTTTCTGCTTTGAGAATCCTCCCGGTACCAAATACGTTAGCGGCTCGCAGGATTCGCTTGGCATAACCATGCCCGGGCTCAATCGCTACTTTTACGACAACGATTACTGGCCATCAAAAATTGAGAGCCGGCTCGACGATGATTTACTAACATGGATTGAGCAAAGAATATGGATGATTCCGCTTTACCCGCGAAAATCCGATTTTGATGTGCTGGCTGATACACGAATTGACGAGCGTGGTGCAAAAGCCCTGAGCCTCGCAGCCGAAGAACTCTGGAATTCGCTGATGAAAAAGGATGCACGTACAGTCGGTGAAGCCTTCACACGCAGTTTCGAAGCACAGATTAGCATGTTTCCCAACATGGTGAATACCGAAATACTTGAACAAATTGAACATTATAAGCAGGCTGCCCTGGGCTGGAAGATAAGCGGAGCCGGTGGCGGTGGCTACCTGATTTTATTCAGCGAAACACCCATCGAAAAGGCCATCCAGATAAGGATTAGAAGATAAAAACCCCCTGAATCCCCCAAAGAGGATTTGAAGAGGCTTTTGCTCGAAGGATTATTGAGTTCTGAGTTCTGAGTTTTGAGTTTGCTGAATGATGGTAGCTGATTGTTTACTGCTAAAAGTTAAAAATATAAATAGTTAAAATGATGGAAAAAGTAGCATTAATTACCGGCATTACCGGACAGGATGGATCGTATCTGGCTGAATTTCTGATAGAAAAAGGATATGAAGTTCACGGAATCATTCGTCGTTCATCGTCGTTCAACACCGGAAGGATTGAACACCTGTACCTGGACGAGTGGGTGCGTGATATGCATCAGAAAAGACTTATCAATTTGCACTACGGCGATATGACCGACAGCAGTTCGCTCATACGCATCATTCAGACTGTAAAACCGGACGAAATCTACAACCTGGCTGCGCAAAGCCATGTGAAAGTGAGTTTTGATGTACCCGAATTTACAGCCGAAACCGATGCGGTTGGTACGTTGCGGTTGCTCGAAGCTGTTCGGATTCTGGGCATGGAGAAAAAAACAAAAATTTATCAGGCCTCTACGTCCGAATTGTTTGGACTGGTACAGGAAGTGCCTCAGAAAGAGACAACTCCGTTTTATCCACGGAGCCCGTATGGAGTGGCAAAACTCTACGGATTCTGGATTACAAAAAATTACCGCGAGTCCTACGGTATGTTTGCCGTGAACGGTATCCTGTTCAACCATGAAAGCGAACGGCGCGGTGAGACTTTCGTTACCCGTAAGATATCGCTGGCAGTAGCCCGTATAGCGCAGGGAATGCAGGAAAAACTCTACATGGGAAACCTGGATTCGCTTCGCGACTGGGGTTATGCACGTGATTATGTGGAATGCATGTGGCTTATCCTGCAGCATCCTGTTCCGGAAGATTTTGTGATTGCCACCGGCGAAATGCATACTGTTCGTGAGTTTTGCACGCTCGCTTTTGCCGAAGTTGGCATTGACATAAGCTGGGAAGGTACTGGTGTGGACGAAAAAGGTATTGATAAAGCTACAGGAAAAGTGCTGGTGGAAGTGGACCCGAAATATTTCCGTCCGGCTGAAGTGGAGCAGCTCCTCGGCGACCCCACCAAAGCCAAAACCCTGCTCGGCTGGAATCCCCGGAAAACATCTTTTGAAGAACTGGTGAAATTGATGGTGGAACATGATATGCGGTTTGTGAAAAAACTGAAGGTGAGAGGGGAAATGTAAAGAAATATGGCCCCCCAACCCCCATAAGGGGGAGTTTTGGTGCAACTCAAGACAGTTTATTGATTACATAATGTGTACTTTGTCTTCCTTTGCGTCCCCATAAACACAAATAGAAAAGCACTGCTGTAAAACAAATTACATTTCAGAGAATAGGAATAAAAATAAACAATCGAAATCCAACGAAAATTAATTTATAATCTAAACTCCCCCTTTGGGGGGCGGGGGGCTTGTAATGAACAAATCTTCAAAAATATACGTAGCCGGACATTTGGGGCTTGTCGGTTCGGCAATATGGAATAACCTGAAAAGTAAGGGTTACACCAATCTTATTGGCAAATCAATACAGGATCTTGATCTGATGGATTCGGTGCAGGTGGAAGAATTTTTTGAAACCGAAAAACCCGAATACGTCATTCTGGCGGCTGCTCACGTGGGCGGAATTGTTGCAAACAACGTGTATCGTGCCGATTTTATCTACCGGAATCTGCAAATTCAGAACAACGTGATAGGCGCAAGCTATCGTCACAACGTCAAGAAACTGGTTTTTTTGGGTAGTACCTGCATCTATCCGCGCGATGCTCAGCAGCCCATGAAGGAAAATTCGCTGCTCACCGGGCCGCTGGAATACACCAACGAACCGTATGCCATTGCCAAAATTGCCGGACTGAAAATGTGCGAAAGCTTCAACATTCAGTACGGAACCAATTTCATTGCCGTAATGCCGACTAATTTGTACGGACCAAATGACAACTTTGACCTGGAACGAAGCCATGTATTGCCGGCCATGATTCGGAAAACCTACCTGGCAAAAAACCTTCAACAGGAAAACTGGAAGGCTATCCGTGAAGATCTGAACAAAAGACCGGTTGAAGGAATGGATGGAAGTGCATCCGATGAGCAGATTGCTGTGTTGCTCGAAAAATATGGTATCTCGAAAGGAACACTTCAGCTCTGGGGAACGGGAGCTCCCATGCGTGAATTTCTGTGGAGCGAAGAGATGGCCGATGCCACCGTATTTGTAATGGAAAAAGTGAATTTTGAGGACTTGATTCAGGATAAAAACGAAATTCGCAACTGCCATATCAACATTGGGACCGGAAAGGAAATCAGTATCAGAGAGCTTTCGGAGTTGGTGGCTAAAACGGTTGGATTTGAAGGTTCTATTCATTTTGACAGCACCAAACCCGATGGAACCATGCGTAAACTCATTGACGTAAGCAAACTAAATGCACTCGGCTGGAAGCATCAGATTGAGATAGAAGAAGGTGTGAAGAAGTTGTTTGAATGGTATGTTGCGGGTAAATAGTTCGTCGTTTATAACTTTCATTAACTGAAAAGGCGATAATTGCATTTTATAAACCCGGTTCAATCCATGTCAAATTTTTTGCCGGTTTGGAAAATTTTCGTAAATTTGATAGCGAAGTCATTTCGACTTTTCATTATACTGAATAATTGGATGTTTTTTACTACGAACCAGCCAGCGGATGGAAGATGACTCTAAATGCAAAAAAATCGTTTAGATAGTTATATCGGGATTCGTGAAATTCGTAATTTAAACCATACTTTTTCCTAAACTGAGTTGAAATTATTTAGTCAGGACGAGTTTAATAAAAATCAATCGATTATGTTTTTCAGTAATTACAGAAAATATTCCGATGCACAGCTCAGACCATCTTTGCTTTGGGAATTTGATCTTACGCAATTTGACTGGCACGCAATGAAAAACATGGTGGTACAACGTGTCATTGAACGGGGAAGAATTACTGATTTTTATGCTGCATTGAATTTATACGGCATGAAATCATTCAAAGAAGCAGTAAAAAATATCCCTTATCTCAATAAGAAGGACATTAATTTTGTTTGTACTGTATTTGGAATAAAAAAAGAGGATTTAAAATGTTATACACACAGGCAGTTTCACCCAAAACACTGGAACTCTTAAATCGTCTGATGAACGATACCGTTTTCAATCGGTTTTTATTGGTTGGAGGTACTGCTTTGTCCCTGCAGTTTGGACACAGAGTAAGTCTTGATTTAGACCTTTTCTGTAACGAATCATTCGATGAAAGTGCATTGGCTGAATATCTCAGAACTGCCTATCACTTCCATTTAGATTTTATTGAAAAAGAAACAGTAAAAGGAGAAATTGACGGTGTTAAACTTGATTGTATTGCTCATAAATACCCCTGGCTGAACTCTCCGAACGAAATTGACGGTATCCGGTTGGCTCATTATGAGGACATTGCGGCAATGAAACTAAATGCAATTGTTGGCAACGGTACCCGCATGAAAGATTTTATCGATATTGCTTACTTGTCGAAAAAAATGTCGCTGAACCGGATGCTGAATGCTTATCAATCAAAATACTCAAGTAACGCGGTTATGGTTATCAAGGCTCTTGTGTACTTTGACGATATCAATTTCAATGAGCCTGTAAAAATGATTGATACAACGAATGTTGACTGGCAAAAAATACAAAAACACTTACAGCGGATGATAAAAAATCCGGATAATATCTTCGAAAAAATTGCATGACAATTGTTCATTCAGTTTTTTAAAAAAAGCTAATACTACAACCATGAAAATACTTGATAAAGAACTTCTTGATACCATTACTGCTCAGGCGCAGGAAAGTCCGCGGCTGCGGATGAACTACAACCTGCACGACAGCCTCGAAGCCAAAGCTCAACGGCTATTCAACGCCCTGGAGCCGGGCACGGTGCTGCCCATCCACCGCCACCGGCATACCGCCGAAACTTATATACTAGTTAGGGGGAAAATGAAAGTGGAGTATTACAACCAAAACAAAGAACTGACAGACACGGAAATTCTCGACCCTGCGGAAGGAAAATACGGATTGCATGTGCCTGCAGGCCAATGGCATACAGTCATTCCGCTCGAATCGGGAACCATGGTTTTCGAAGTAAAGGACGGACCTTATATGCCTTTTCAGCCCGAAGATGTATTGACTTAAATAATATTTCTTACATATTTTAACGGAAATAAATTATATTTTCTTAACTTTGAAGGCTAATAATTGCAGATTCGAACTTTTTTTGAGAATTTTATTTCCGAAAAAAAAATGGTAAAAACCTCCAAATTATACAAACCGAATTTTAGCCTGATTTTCATTGATATATGCATCATTCTGGCTAATACCTTCGCTGTCTTTACATTTTTACCGCTTACTACCAAAAATCCTTTTGCCAAGTATTCCATTCCGGCTCTGTTTTTTATTGTAGCCTGGGTGTCAATTTCCTATTTACTGAAAAGATACCGGAAATTACGTACACAAACATTCCTTACCCTGCTCACACGCCTGTTCAATACCATTGTCATCACTTTTACACTTTTCGGTGGATTTATTCTTATTCAGCCCGCAAGTCCCTATTCCGAAAATGTACTAATTACCATTCTTATAGGAGTTTTCGTTACTGAGTATCTTTCGCTTTTCGGGTATTTTGCATACAGGTATGCCGTGCAATACGATGTGCCGGAACTTCATCCTGAGATACGGACTTCAAAAAAACCGCCTGTAACCAACCTCATCAGCGAGGATGCCATCCTGGAACGGCAGCAAAGAATCGCCGGTTTTGCCGGCAAAAAAGTGCTCGATTATCTCAGCATACATACACGTCTGAACGACTCAGGAACGATGGTTCTAACGGATTTGAACCTGGAGGAACTGAAAAAAATCGAAACCTATGAATTCTCAACATTCATCCAACTGAAAAAACTGAACAACATCAGAGAAATTAACAAAATGCTGGCTCTGATCAACGATAAAATTACCGATAACGGACTGATAGTGCTCTGCTACAGGACTAAAAGTACAACAAAACAATACATTTTCCGGAAATATTCTAAATTTACGGCATTTTTGATTTACAATGTTTATTTCTTGCTCCACCGCGTGATTCCTCATTTTTTCCTTACCAAAAGGTTGTACTACGATATTACCGAAGGCAGGCATCGGATTTTATCCAAAACCGAAGTGCTCGGCCGGTTGAATTATTGTGGATTTGAAATTATGAAACAAGCGAAAGTGGATGATTTGAATTTTGTTTTCGCCAGACGGGTGAAAGATGCTGATCCATTGACAAACCGCTACTACGGATTGCTTATCAAACTGAGAAGATGCGGCAAAGACGGAAAAATGTTCAATGTTTACAAATTCAGAACCATGCATCCCTATGCTGAGTTTCTCCAACAGTTTGTGTATCAGCAAAACAGCCTGGCCGAAGGAGGAAAATTTAAAAAAGATATCCGGGTCACCACGTTCGGACGAATCATGCGAAAATACTGGATTGACGAGCTCCCCATGCTACTCAACCTGCTGAAACGGGATATGAAGTTAGTGGGAGTTCGTCCGCTGAGCGAACACTATTTCAGCCTGTACGACAAAGAATTACAGGAAATGCGCGTGAAACATAAACCGGGTCTTCTGCCGCCGTTTTACGCCGATTTGCCCAAAACACTCGACGAAATTCAGGCTTCTGAAATGAATTATTTGTCACAATGTGAGAAAAACGGTCAGTTCGTAACGGATCTGAAATACTTTTTCCTGATCCTGAAAAATATCTTTTTCGGAAAAGCCAGATCTGCCTGATAAAAAAGCACGAGGTAACTGATAGCTGCTTTGAATAATTAAAAACATTTTACCTATGAAAAAATACTTCTTTTTAGCCATTATACTTACAGCTACTTTTGTAAGTATGGCTCAGGATATCCCTCAGCACATTTCTTACACCCGTATATACGATTTTATTGACGAGCTGGCCAACGATGGAATTATCGAAATCAATTCGGTAGTAAAACCTTATTCCCGCCAGTTAATAAGCCGTAAACTGGAAGAGGCCAAAGTCGCCGAAGCCTCGCTCAACAGCAGACAGATGAATGAACTGAACTTTTTTCTCGACGAATACGCTCCCGAGCAGGACCGGCTTCCCGAACGCGAGTTTCCGCTCTTTGAAGGCGAAAACTCACGCATCGATCTGGTGCCTCCAGTGTTTCTGTATCGCGATTCGATATTCAGAGCTCGTATCCAGCCTATTCTGGGAATGAATATTTATATAAATGGCAAAGGTCAAATCAATCAGCGATGGTACGGAGCTGATTTTCAGGCCATGATCGGGCAGCACATCAGCGTGTACGGAAGTCTTCGGGATATTTCGTTTGCAGCATCCAACGGGTTGAATCCCCGACTTTCGGAACCAACTTACCTGACCGCATTTCCGGGGTATGAGTACAAAGAACCGAACGATTTCAGCGATTCGCGAGGCGGAATCAAGTTTGCCTGGAAATGGGGCTCCACCGGGCTCATAAAAGATAACATAGTGTGGGGAGATAATTACAACGGCTCCAACATTCTTTCGGGACGCGCGCCTTCTTTCCCGATGATTACGCTGCAACTGAAACCCGCCAGGTGGTTCGAAATGAATTACATACACGCATGGCTCGTCTCCAATGTGGTGGACAGCGCCCGGTTTTATGTAGAAAACGGTGTGAGAAAATGGTACCGGAATCACAATAAATTCATGGCTGCCAATATGTTTACTTTTATTCCCGTTCCAAAATTAAATATATCTTTCGGAAATTCGATCATCTACGCCGAAGACAACGTGCAACCCGGCTATCTTATTCCTGTAGCCTTTTACAAGTCCATTGACCATACGCTTACCAAAGGCATTGCCACCGAAAATCAAAATTCGCAGCTGTTTTTCAATGTCAGTTCGCGCAATATACGGCACGTGCATCTCTTTTCATCCTTCTTTTTTGATGAAATAAAATTCAGCCGATTTAAACCTTCAAGTGCTGAGAAAAATCCCGTTTCCTTTAAAGTAGGTGGAAGGATTACCAATTTCCCGATACAAAATCTGAATGCTACTGCCGAATATACACGTACCAATATTATCAACTACAAGCACTCCATCGAGGCTATCACGTATGCTTCAAACAGTTATAACCTGGGGCACTACCTGGGCGATAATGCCCGCGAAATTTATCTGTCGCTGGGATATAAGCCTCTTCGTGGGCTCGATTTGAATGTATATTATCAAGATGCAGTGCATGGCAATGAGTACGATTATGCGCGCAGGGGGCAGAATGCAAGCATAGTTCAGATTATCAGCCAACCATCGCCCGGTGATGTGATTTGGAAAAACAAAACAATGGGTCTTAAAGCCCTTTACGAAGTATTCAACAATGCTTATGCCGTAGTGAATGTGGAAAACAGCAATATAAACGGTTATGATGCCTCTTCGGAATCTATCGGAGGCGAAAAAAGAATGACTGCCCAGCAGGTGCTGGATTATTATACTCCTCCTTTCCTGCATGGTAATAATACTACGTTCACAGTTGGATTCAGCTTCGGATTTTAGGATAGTTTTGAGTTTCAGGTTTGATATCGATTTTTCCGTTTTTAGTGTTAATTTTGATAACTATCGGGTCCGAACACCCAAACAACCGAACACCAAAACACTCAAACAACCAAACATCCAAACAACCGAACAATCAAACAACTAAACAACAATTTATCTGTTAAAAACGTTATAAATTCATTTAGATTCAATCTGAGAATGAAAAAACCGTTCATCATAGGCATCACGGGAGGGATTGGAAGCGGAAAATCAACTTTTTCACGCTACCTGATGCGTCGTGGGCAGTTGGTGTATGATACCGATCTGGAGGCAAAGATTCTTCAGAACACCAACAAGGACTTACGGCGTGCCATTATGGACGAATTCGGTGAAGATGTATATAACGCTGCCGGGCTTGACCGCACCAAAATGGCCGGCATTGTATTCTCAGACTCGGCAAAACTCCACCGGCTGAATAAACTGGTTCATCCGGTTGTTATCAACGATTTTCAGAACTGGGTAAATGAAAATGCCGACCGGAAATTTCTTTTCATGGAATGTGCCATACTTTTCGAGGGTGGTTTCAGATCGCTGGTTGATAAAGTGGTGGTAGTGACTGCTCCCGAAGAGGTTCGTGTTCAGCGTGTTATGCTCAGAGACTGCCAAACGGAAGCAGCCGTCAAAGCCCGTGTAAGAAATCAGATGCAGGATGCAGAAAAAATTAAGCTTGCTGATTGGGTGTTTGACACGAACAACGATATTTTCCCGCATGAACGGGTGGATGAGTTTTTGGAAATGCTTAATGATTCTTTATAAAAAAATCGCCTGAAAAACGTTCACGTTAATTCAATTAAATACAAAGGCCGTCTGATTCATTTCGAACCAGTCGGCCTTGTTTATGAAGTCCCGGGGGAAATGTTTTTTTCGCTCTTATTTTCTCAAAACGTAATCCTCGCCTTCGATGATACTCCCGTCATCGTTGAGCAACGATAAACTCCCATCACCAAGCTGGTATTTGGCTTCACTTGCATCGTCGAATTTCAGAACGATAATATTTCCTGACGCCGCGCGGCTGAAAGATCCTTTCGACTCGTATGGTCCGCCTTTGCCGATGTAGGTTTTGGTCATGGTAAACGTGCTGTCGTAGTTGAGAATCAGTGATGTCTCCACTCCATCGCAGTCTTCACACGGAATGATTCCTTTGTATTCTCCTTCCCAGTCAACAGCAATGTTGGTTGTATGTCCTTCCGGAACTTCAGAAGTCATTTCAATGGAATCATTTACCGGTTGCTCTTCTTTCGAATCAGCTTTTTTACAAGCCGAAAAGGTTATTGCAACAACGGTGAGCAGTAAAAATAATTTTTGTTTCATTTTTATAAAAATTTAGGAGAACAGGCATTCCTGCCTGTTTTTCGGACAGGAATGTCCGATATCCTAATTATAAGTAGGTAAAACTGAATAATCTTTCGAATAACGTAGATGCTGCTGAATATACCCTTCGTTGTACGAAATGTTTACATCGGTAATCTTGCCATTTTTGTCGGTCACAAGCGTGTAAACCGGATTCACAAAACCGCTGTAAGGAGCTATATTCAACTTTGCGTATCGAGCTAACACTTCCTTGTGGATATCCTGATTTACTTTTACGGCATATTTTTCAACCAAATCCCTTCCGGCTGCAAAATCGCCGGTTGATTTGATGCGCTGAATTTGGGCAAGCAGTTCACCGAATAAATTCCGCACTTTTTCGTAGTCGTTGATCACAATGTATTTTTTGCCGTCTTTTTCTTTCAGTTCCACTACATTTTCAGCTTTTCCTTTTTCGAAAACCCAGGAGGCAATCAACTGACGATTGCGCATGTGTGCCTGCTCAATGTTTTTGCCGGGCTGAATGCGGGTAAGTTGGGTCATGAATCCATTCATCAGGTACTGATAATATTGTGCTTTGTAAGCTTCGGCATCGGGCAGGAGTCCGAGTTCTACGAGCTTTGGGTCGCCCAGGTAATACAGTCCGAAAAGATCGGCCCGGGTTTCTTCAATGGGCGAGCCATACGCTTTCAGGGCATCCGGATCGGTTCCCGGAAGCAGTTTTCCTGAACCATGCCCGAGGCACTCGTGCAGGTCGGTGTGCAGGTTGTTGGTAAGCGAACCGTATTTTGCAGCCCTTTCGCGTTCGGTATCCGACCACATGAATTCTTCGTTGAATCCATTGCCGAGCGATGCCTGATCGTAAGCTTCGGTGATATTCTGGATAGTAACCGATTTGGAACCGTACTTTGCCCGAATCCAGTTGGCATTGGGCAGGTTGATGCCTATGGGAGTGGATGGATAGCAGTCGCCGCCGAGCATGGCAGCATTGATTACCTTGGCCGAAACTCCTTTTACCGTCTCCTTTTTGAATTTTTTGTCGGTTGGTGAGTTGTCTTCAAACCACTGTGCATTTTGGCTGATAATTTCTGTGCGTTTGGTGGCTTCCGGATCTTTGAAATTGATGAGCGACTCCCAGCTTGCTTTCATACCCAGCGGATCGCCGTAGTTTTCTGTAAATCCGTTTACAAAATCAATCTGCGAAGTCAGATCCTGCACCCATTTGATGTTGAATTCATCGAAAGTTTTCAAATCACCGTTGCGGTAGAAGCGTATCAGGGTGTTGATTACCTCTTTTTGGTGGTCATTTTCCGCTACTCCGGCTGCTTTCTCGAGCCAGCCAACAATGCGCTCAATAGCTGCTCCGTACATGCCGCCTACTTTATACACCTTCTCAACCACCTGACCGTTTTCTTTGGTCAGTTTGCTGTTCAATCCGTAAGAAATGGGTGTGGAGTCGTTCGGATTTTTCATTTTACCGTAGAAATCCTCCACTTCTTTTTGCGTGACTCCTTCGTAGTAGTTGTTGGCAGAAGTGGTTATCAGATCCACACCGGCTTCCTGGTTGGTCTTTTTAGGCATCACGTTCGGGTCAAAAAGAATGGGCGTGAGCTTTGCTATCAGTTGTTCTACGGTTTCACCCTGCTCCAGAGGCAGTTTCGAACTGTCGATGCTTTTTACTGCATCAGTAAAAAAACCGGCTGTGAAAGCAGGCATTATTTTATCTTCCGAATAGTGGTGGTGAATGCCGTTAGCCATCCAGATACGTTTCAGGTAGGTTTCGAGTTTCTTAAAATCATCGGAAGTCTTATCCGTAGTGTTTTCATATACAGCTTCCAGCGTGCGACGAATGCACAGGTTGTGTTTGTTGTTTTGATCCCAGAGAATATCGCGCCCTTCGGTAGCTGCTTGCGAAAGGTAATAAATCATTTCTTTCTGTTTCAGGGTCAGATTTTCAAAGCCGGGAACACGATACCTGAGTATTTTAATATCGGCAAAGGTATCCACCTTGTAATCAAAACTGTCGATGGGAGGTGTGTTGGATTGAGTTTCGGATTTATTTCCGCTACAGGCAAATAGAATGGAGATCATAAAGAATAAAGTTAGTTTCTTCATATTGTTTTCGTTTTTTTTTTCGTGAAAAATCAGACATTGAGGTTTGAAAATTGGATACAAAGTTACGAAATATTAATAGAACAGGCTTTTAATAACGCATCCAATTGTGCAGTTTTCAAAAGATTTTATGTGTTATCGGTTTTGTAAATACAACTATTGTTAATTTCTATTTGTTTTATTATTAGAGTGTTAGTAAATTTGTAACATTAAAATTAATAACAATTTAAAATAAAAAAAATTATGGAAACACAAGAACAGGTATTGACAATGCCGCGTATCGGCGACAAAGCTCCTTCATTTAAGGCAGTTACAACTCAAGGCGACATCAATTTTCCTCAAGATTACGCAGGAAAATGGGTAATTCTTTTCAGCCACCCGGCTGACTTTACACCCGTTTGTACTTCAGAATTCATGACTTTTGCCAGCATGCAGGGTGAATTTGAAGCTCTGAACACGCAATTAGTCGGTTTGTCGGTCGACGGACTCTACAGCCACATTGCCTGGCTGCGCACCATCAAGGAAAAAATTGAGTACAAAGGAATGAAAAACGTGGAAGTTACATTTCCGCTGATTGAAGACATCACGATGAATGTGGCCAAAACCTACGGCATGCTTCAGCCGGGCGAAAGCACCACGAAAGCAGTTCGTGCCGTATTCTTCATCGACCCGAAAGGAATTATCCGCACCATCGTTTACTATCCGCTTTCACTCGGCCGCAACTTCGACGAACTGAAACGTATAATCATTGGTTTGCAAACTGCCGATGCATACAGTGTAGCACTTCCTGCCGACTGGCGTCCGGGCGACGATGTGATTGTACCTACTGCCGGCTCATGCGGAGTGGCCAAAGAACGTATGGAAAGCACCGACGCTGATCAGACCTGCTACGACTGGTTCTTCTGCACCCGCAAACTTCCGAAAGAAAAAGTGGATGCACTGAGAGTGAAATAATTTTACTCGACAAATAAATTATACAAAGAGCTGACTTTGTGTTGGCTCTTTTTTTTTTACGTGTTGAAGTCATCTTGACTTTTTTTAAAACAATAGAAAACATAGAATAATTTATACTTATTCTCATATATTCGAAAACATCCGCCAAAGGACGGACAAGTAGAAAAAATATCCCTGCCTGCCGCAGGCAGGGATATTTTTAAACTATTGTTATCGAAATTAAATAAAACAGCACGAAACGAGCATGAACGCAAGCATTCACCAATTCAGATGAAAATTGGCATGCGAGTTCCTTGTGACAACTAAAAATCAAATTATTTACACATGAAAATTCAATAAAATAAGACTATTGTTCTCTATGTTTTAAAAGTCGAGACGAGTTCGTTATTTAAACATTGCCGGTGTTTTAAACTCTGACACTATTTTTCAAACACAAATTACGCCGATTATCGACATTCACTTGGGTAAATGGTGTTGAACCAGTTTTACTAAATAACGTGAGTTCGATATAAGAATTAAGGACATCTACTTGAATGCTTTTTAATTTCCCATAGGGAATTAATATCAATAGTAAAATATGAAGTCATCTTGACTTTTTTTAAACAATAGAAAACATAGAATAATTTTTACTTATTCTCATATATTCGGAAACATAGTGAAAAATATCTTCGATATTTTTAAACTATTGTTATCGAAATTAAATAAAACAGCACGAAAATTCAATAAAATAAGACTATTGTTCTCTATGTTTTAAAAGTCGAGACGA
>SAAL01000072.1 GCA_009929445.1 Bacteroidia bacterium | reverse complement strand
GACATCAATAAACCAGCCAAACAGGATGACCACGGGTATTTGAAGTAAAAGATAAGGTTTGAAATTCTTCCGGAGCAAAATGAGCTGCAAAACAACAAATAACAAATTCAACAGGACTGTAAATTCGCCGACAGAAATA
Source organism: Bacteroidia bacterium (assembly GCA_009929445.1). Classification (GTDB taxonomy): domain Bacteria; phylum Bacteroidota; class Bacteroidia; order Bacteroidales; family Paludibacteraceae; genus UPXZ01. Next base: position 20,343 of record SAAL01000072.1, on the reverse strand, counting down.
GTGGGGAAAATGAGATTAAACACATAAGGCACTGACGAAACGGGTGTAGTTCCCAAATCAGACCGAATGGAAAGTGCCACCCCGAAAGCAATGACAAAAATGCCCGCCAACAGTACTACTATGCGAATTGTAAGATTTTCCCTTTTCATTTTATCTAAAAAAAACTCAGCATGCAAAGCTACAAAATCTTTACGAATTGAGAAAAAGAAGTAAAGTGAATCCGCTTAAATATCATACTGCCAATTTTAATCAGTAAAAAAAACACACCTGAACTTTCAAGAATTCATGTTGTGGTAGAATTATGAGTCATTTCCCAAAGAGTAAATATCAGTATATGCAGGAAAAAAGCAGGATAAGTATTTATTTCGAAAAACATCTTTTTTTTATTTTATATATTGGTTACACTGAATGTTGTTTTTTCACTATCTCTCAGGAATTCAGAAACATGAAATCTGATATTAAGATTTCATTCGTTGTTTTTTTTCATCAATTCAGCTATTTTTCATTTTTAAAAATAAAAAAATCACTTTTAACGATGGCTATATCTGCTATTTGTGTATTTTTGTACCATATTTGACAAAAAATAAAACAATACTTAAAGAATTAATATTGTCATCAACTAAATATAGAAATAAATCACACAATGAAAAAGTCAATCCGGTCAGCATATGCAAAAAACTCATTCAAATGGGTGTTGGTTTTCTTTTACCTGTCAGCACCTATCCTGACCAACGCACAACAGGTAGAATGGCTTCATTCAAAGCTTTTATCCCTCGAACAATCCGGAGATGATAACAACGCAAACACTTCCCGCGAAATAAAAAGTCTTTACTCCGATATTCACTCCATGATGAACCTAAGTGGAGGTGATATTCAGCAGCAGGGAGAAACCGCACCTGAACTGGTTGATTGTGACATACAATCAATACCCCTGCTTTATAAATCAGACAAACGCTACAAAAAGGCAGCAATGTTGCGCATACGCATTACGCAGCCTGCCGATTTTCTGCAAATAATAGATATTGCACGCATGACTGCTTTTGAGGGATTGAAATACATCTGTTTTCTGGTGAGTTTCAACAGTTGTCCCGGTGATACCGAAAAAAATGCCTGTGTGCCGGACAAAGTGAATAAGATGATCCTGAATTCATCCGGCAAATCGCTCCTTTACCTGGTTACTGCCGAAATTCCCGAATAAACAATCATTTTTTAACCTATCCATTGCTTTTATTTCATTCTGATTATCGTTGAAAACAGGTTGGAACAAGACATCATTATATCAAATAATTTATTAAGCATAAAATACATTTACTATGCATTATCAACAATATAATACCAGAAAGATTACCAAAACGGCTGCCCTGGCGGGGATGTTATTTTTTCTTTCTTTTTCGCTGTCGGCTCAGATCAGAGTACCTTTCAACCAGCGGACATCGGTATATACACCCACCAAAAAAGTGTACAATGTTAAGGGTGATTTCAACATGATCGGAAATACCAATATGACGTTACAAACCTATGCACTGAATGGGCAGAACGGCAGCAGCAACATGGTGTATGTTGATATTGACGGCAATCCGAACACACTCAACTCTTCATCGGCCGATCTGGTACTTTCAACAGAAAACGGTGCACTGCCTGCCTGTTCGAAAGTTTTGTATGCCGGACTCTACTGGACAGGACGGGCACACGACGGAACTAGTGCGAATACGTTCAGTGTATCGAAACTGCTGACAGGACAAACGGCACAAAGCGTAAGCAGTCAGCCTTTCACGGCTACTACTGCTGTTCCGAATATTCAGTATTCCACCTACACATCCGCAGTGACAAGAAACGGTGCCGCAGGTTCTTATACAGTCAGATATTCTTTTACATCATCGGGCAATACCACTTACCTGTTTGAATTTCTTAATGCTCCATCCTCATCCTATATTCGCTATAGCACCAACGGTGGAACCTCCTGGATTGTTCCCACAAATCAGGTAGTTACAACCCCTGGCACCAATCTCAGGCAGGTAAGTTTTACGCCTGTAAACATAACCGTAGGAAGCCTGACTGTCGCCATAAGCAGTCTTGTCAGAGATACCCGACTTTCTGAAACTCTTGCGTCCTATCAGGCTACCGCTACAGCAAGCGGAACCGTTTCTGGAACGACAGGAACATCCTTTTACATCAATAAAAATTACGATAAAAGTATTGTTTACCTGAAACATGCCAATGCTACCGGATATACCCAGGTAAGTGCATCCGATGCTAATTTTACCACCAGTATTTACTATCCTACCTCAACAGATGCGTCCATATATTCGGGTTATGCTGAAATTACCGATTATGTAAATCAGTATGGATTAGGAAGTTACACGGTTGCCGATATGGCGCTTCGTGAAGGAAACGGTGGTGGAACCGGATTTTGCGGAGGCTGGGGCATGGTGGTTGTCTATGAAAACCCGAAAATGAACTGGCGGGATATCACCTTATTCGATGGTTTTGCGTACCTTGCCAGCACCGGTGGATCGGTTGATTTACCTGTTTCAGGATTTAACACCACGCAGTCAGGGGCTATTAACATGAAACTCGGGGTACTTGCCGGCGAAGGCGACCGTCCTATTACCGGCGACTATTTCTGGATAAGAGACTACACGAATACAAACTGGATAGCGTTGAGCCATTCCGGCAACTCGGCTACCAATTTCTTTAACAGTTCGATTGTAACGGGAGGAAATACCCGCAATCCCAACCTGGAGAACAATACCGGGCTGGATTTATCCATGTTTAATATTCCCAATACGAACAATTCGGTAATAACCAACAGCCAGACATCTACCACATTCCGATATGGCACCACGGGCGATACGTACATTATATCCTGCATTGCCATGGCTGTGGATGCCTATGTTCCGGAAATTGAAGCAGAAAATCTGGCTGTGCAGGTTAACGGTACAACTTATAATTCATCCACTCCCTTACATCCTGGTGATATAATTACCTTTACCACCAATGTGTATAACAAGGGAAATGAAGTGATAAACAACTCCCAAATCAAAGTTCCCATGCCTTATCTTGCCAATTATTACAGCAGCTCTTCCACCGTGAATTTTTCGCCTGCTTCGAATACATTGAACTTTTACCCGGCCATGGGAGCCACCGGAACGTTGGTATGGGACATCGGCAATCTGCCAATACCTGCCAATAAAACCGACATACTCGGCACATTGACCTATTCCGTACAGATTACAACCGATTGTAATATTCTGAAAACCACTTGCGGTCTGAACCTCTCAATCGACGGTGATGTAAGCGGACAGGGCAGCATATCACAGACTTTACTTACCGACAAGAATTTCATCGAAGCTTATTCCACAGGTGAAGAATGTGCAGGTTACCCGGTCTATACACCGGTAAACTTCACAATCGACGCCACAGATTATGTCAATGCAAACTGTAATACAACACCGGTGGTAAAATCCTACACTTACTGCAATGTAAGCGGCGGAATACCGATAACCGAAGTGACGGGGTATTTTCCGGCAGGTTCCCGTTTCTACAGCGAATATCCGCTCGTAGAACCTTACACGGAATACACGGTAAGTAATCCATTTCCGGCAACTGAAGGTACTACTACCTATTACGCCATTCCTCCGGGAACAACCTCCTGTTATTACGAATTTATTATCAATGTAAGTTCGGTTACCAGTACACCGGCTGTTACCGGTCCCCTCACTTACTGCCAGAACGATGCTGCTTCTCCGCTGACAGCAACCAAAACAAATCCCGATTACACCTTATATTACTATACAACTGCGACCGGAGGTTCTCCGCTTACAAGCCTGACACCTTCTACAACAACACCCGGATCTTTCACCTATTACGTAGCCGAAGGACTGGGTGCGCAGTGCGTCAGCCCCAACAGGGCAGCCATTACGGTAAATGTTACGGCTTCGCCGGCTACTCCCACAGTAACCAGCCAAACGGTGTGCCCGAATTCAGGTACTGTAAATTATAGTGCTACACCAACTTCAGGACATACCCTGCAATGGTACACGGCTGCCACCGGAGGAACACCCGATGAGAACACCCCATCTACCGTTACATCTGACAAAGGCGTATTTACCATGTATGTAAGCCAGAAATCGAACACATCACCTTACTGCGAAAGTCCAAGGGTGCCTGTTACCGTTACCGTGGCAAACAACGAGCCGGTAGCAGTTAACGACACCTACTCAACCTTAGCAGGAGTAGCTGTTACGGGCAATGTATTGATTAATGATTATGATAACGATGGCGAAAATTTACCGGTAACAGCCGTAACCAACGGTACCACTACAAATAACGGAACTTATTCCATCAGTGCTGCCGGAATTTTCACCTATACACCTGCTGCCGGTTATACCGGAAGCGATTCGTTTACATACACGATAACTGATCATTGCACTACAGCAACGGGTACGGTAACTATCACGATAAATGCATGCGCCGGTGCTCCAGCAGCACCCATGATTATTCGTCGTCAGCTATAATTTTTACAGGAATGAAGAACGAAGGTATAAATACAGAAGTTTCAGCTGGTAAGGCTAATTTAAAATACAGACAGTCATCGCGAATGAAAAAAAGACAAACATCAGGTCTTATGAGAAAGATATTCCTCCTTTTTACAGCTCTCTTTGCTCTGGCAACAGCCGCCGGTGCAGCTACATATACCGTAACCACTACAGCCGACAGCGGAGCCGGTTCTCTCCGGCAGGCAATAACCGATGCGAATGCCTCAGGCGTATCCGCTACCATCAATTTTGCCATCACGGGTGAAATTCCGTATGTTATCAACTTAAGCACACCGCTGCCTCCTGTAAATGTACCTACTGCAATTGACGGTTATACCCAGTCGGGAAGTATTAAACCGGGTGCCACCTGGCCGGCAAAGATCATGGTGCAGCTACAGGGCAACGGAACCGGTAACGGGCTTGAATTTACTACTGCCGCTGCCGGAAGCTCCGTAAAAGGATTGTCGGTAGTGGGATTTGGCAGCGACGAAAGACAGGCAGGTATCTATATCGCAGCTCCGAATGTTACGGTTGCCGGCAACCTGATCGGATTGAAAATCGATGGTACTGCCCTTGCCAATTCCATCGGTGTATTGTGCGCCGGTGCCGATAATGTTGTTGTAGGGGGCGCTACTCCCGACTGTAGAAACGTAATATCGGGAAACACGTACGAAGGGGTGACATTTGTTCCTGTCGGAGTTAATCTCGATAATTTCGCTTCCGGTGAACTGGTTCAGAACAACTACGTGGGTACGAACGTGTACGGTACGGCTGCCATTGGCAACGGCACACACGGTGTGGACTTTGACGGAGCGAACAGCAGTTCTATACTGGATAATGTAATTGGTGGGAACGGACAATACGGCATCGGTTGCGACGCCACCTACTCCACAAGTGCCACCATACCAAAAATACACGATGTAACCATCATGCGCAACAGAATTGGTATTGGTGTAAACGGCGAAGATATCGGAAACGGGAAAGCAGGTATCATGGTTATAAATGCCTATAATATAATAATCGGATCATCGGTAGCAAATGCCAACATTATCTGTTACAACGAGAACGGGGTGGTAGTACTTGATTATCCGGCAGGTACCACCTCGCATACCTACGATGTAGCCATTACCTACAACCGCATTTACAACAACGATAACCTGGGTATTGACCTGAGTACAAATTCAGCACAATTACTGCCCGATGGAGTTACCCTGAACGATGCAGGCGATGGTGATACAGGTCCCAACGAACTTCAAAACTTCCCGGTAATCACCGAAGCGTTTGTCAAAGACGGCATTCTCACCATCAAAGGTACGATAGATACCGATCAGGCCAATGCAAACCTTATCATTGTATTTTTCAGAAATCCAAAAGGAATTATCACTCCTGAAACAAATGGGTACGGTGAAAGTTACGTTCGTATCGGGCTTATTCAGGTAACTACCGATGCCAGCGGTGATGCCACTTTTACAGCAAATTACCCGGCTTCAACCGTGGATGGTGAAGGACAGGCTAACTACGGTGATAATATCGTAGCTTTTTCGCGCGGACACAACAACCAGACTTCGGAACTTTCAAAATTCTACGTGGTTACTGCCGTACCCGACGAAGTATGCGCATCGTCCACAACTCCGGTTAGCTATACAGTGCCCGTGGTGGAGGGTGCAACCAGTTATACGTGGACCGTACCTTCAGGGGCTACATTTACCGGACAAGGAACAAATACCGTTTCAGTTAACTGGTCTGCAGTAGCAGTAGGAACCTATGAAATAACGGTAAAAGCGGTCAATTCCTGTGGTGAAAGTATTGCAACAGCTATGCCGGTAAATATTGTGAGTTGTTCCACCGATTTGGCCATCACCAAATCTGCCAATCCCGATCCTGTAACCAAGGGGGGAACATTAACATATACACTTACTGTAACCAACACCGGAACCAATGCTATCGCTGCACAAAATGTTGTAGTGAATGATGTACTCGATATGAGACTTACCTTTGTGAGTGCAACACCGTCTGTCGGAACATGGACGGCTCCCAACTGGACAATCGGAACATTAGCTGCCGGAGCAACTGCTACCCTGCAAATAGTAACTACGGTACAACAAAGTGCCAACAATCCTACTGCAAATACTGCCACGGTTTCAAGTGACACACCCGATTCAAATACAGCGAACAACAAAGCCACCACTTCAACTGCAGTTGGAAATGCCTTATCGATGGCCTGTCCGGCACCGGTTACGGTGGCATGCAGTTCATCAGTACCAGCTCATGCAACTGATTTAACTTCATTTAATAATGCAGGGGGAACAGTCGCAGGGGGTAAAGCTCCTTATACAGTTACGTGGATCAGCGACGTAATAAGCAATCTAACCTGTGCAAACAAATACACCATCACCCGTACTTACCGGGTTACAGACAGTGAAAATCCTACTCCTGCTACCGAAGAATGTTCCCAAATCATTACAGTGCTCGATGACATTGCTCCTTCGATTACCTGTCCGGATCCTGTAACCGTATCGTGTGCAGGTGAGATACCTGCCGCCGCCACAGATTATGCTTCATTTGTGGAAAAGGGAGGCACTGCTTCCGATAACTGTACGGGTGGTGTAATCATCATCCACGTAATAGATGAGGTATCCAACCAGACTTGCGGCAACCGCTATACACTTACCCGTACTTACCGGGCTATCGACCCTTGCGGCAATTTTACAGATGGTAAGCAGGTAATAACCATAAATGATCAAACGTCGCCTGAATTTACAACACCTGCCGATGTAAGCATTTCGTGCGATGCCTCCACCGACCCCGATTTTACAGGACGCCCTGTCATTACCTCCGACAACTGTGGGGATTCCAACAATACAGCCACCTATACCGATGTAATAACACCCGGCACATGCAGTAATAGTTATTTCATTGCCAGAACCTGGAGAGTAAGCGACCAGTGCGGAAATCACACGGAGCATGTACAAACTATTACCGTTACAGACAATACAAATCCGGTAATCACCTGTCCGGGTAATCAGATAAAAGATAATGACACCGGAACATGCACCTATAAAGCAACCGGAACAGAGTTCGACCCTGTATCGGCTACCGATAACTGCGGAGTGAAGAGTGTAAACTATACACTCACGGGGGTGACAACAGGTACCGGTTCCAATTCATTGGCAGGAGTGGTATTCAATAAAGGGGTTACAACGGTAACATGGACAATAACCGATAATTGTGACCACACTTCGGAATGCAGCTTCACTGTAACGGTGAACGACACGGAAAAACCGACGATAACACCCCCTGCCGATATCATTCATGCACCCGATCCGTACATGAATTATGCAACTGTAACGAATATCGGTACGCCCCTTACATCCGACAACTGCAGCGTTGCTTCAGTTGTGAGCAATGCCCCGTCCGACAATCATTATACTATAGGAAATACAACGGTCATCTGGACTGTAACCGATGGAAGCGGTAATGTAACCACAACAACCCAGACAATAACCGTAACACCTCCAACAGCATATTACTGGACAGGAAATACAAGTACCGACTGGAATACTGCATCCAACTGGGTTGCCGGCTTAATTCCGGTTTACAACAGTGATGTGGTATTTGCAACAACAGGCAACTACGGCACAGCGGCAGCGAGAGATCTGGTGGTTCCCGCCGGATTTGTAATGACAATAAATGACCTTACCAACGCTTCAGCAAATAATCTGATTGTTCCGGCCGGTTCGACACTGAATGTTACAGGCGTGGTCACGGGCAGTTCAAGCCCGACAGATGCCGCTAAAATACAAATCAGGGCAACACCTTCGGCTTCGACCACTACTCCCAACGGCACGTTTATTATCAACTGTGAGGCTCAATCTACCAGCGGAAATCCCGATGTATTTGTCACCGTTGATTTGTATGCAAAAGGTTTTCAAGGCACCGAAACTACCTGGAAAGATCTGATTCCCGGGAGTCCAACATATAATCAGGATTTCAAAGCATCCTATCACTGGCAGCACTTTGGAGTGCCGGTAGAATCGGTGCAGGCCAATCCGACTTTCTATGGTTCTTACCTTCGGAGGTACTTCGAAAATTACAATGGCACAAACACTCAATACTATCAAAAGTGGAAAGATTTAACCAATGACAGTATCCTTTATGCCTTCAGGGGTTATGAAATTACACAGGTTGCAGCCAAGACCTATTCAATAGCAGGTAAATTGCAGTATTGCGATAAAAACCTGGAGCTTACCCGAAGCGCTCCTTTGATTACAGGAACAGGAACAGGAACTACCGGAACAGGAGATACCAATATCAATAACCTTCGTTATGGGTTGGGTCAGAACATCTTTGGTAACTCTTATACGGCATCCATCGATATCAACAGTCTGACTTTCCCCGACCAGGTGGAACCGACTGTTTACCTGTACAATACCGGACGCTTTACCGACTGGGCACAGACTGAAACAAACGATGGACTGAATGACGGTACGACACTGGCTGCCGGACAGTACACCTCCATACCAAAGGAAACAGCTTCAGCAATTTACGACGGGCGAATTCCTTCACTCAACGGCTTCCTGCTGCTTCACCGCGGTTCATTCCCGTATTATGAAAGTGCGAGCGACGAACCGGTTACAATGGCACTGCCCTATGCGAATAGTCTGGTGACCAATACCCGTCCGCAGACCGCACCGCGCAAACCGCTGTCGTACCTGCGGGTGAGTCTGGCCAGCAAATCCACCCGCGACAACCTCTGGCTCTTCAGTCAGCCGGGCACCACGGATAAGCTGGACGACGGCTGGGACGGACGGAAGTTCTTTGGCACTCCCACGGCATTTATCTACACCGAAAATGCCGACGGACCGATGCAAGTAAATGCAGATAAAACCATCGACGGTACGGTGCTGAGCTTTTATGCCAACAGCGATACGGAATACACACTCACACTGACCAAATCGGATCTGGATGAATACTCCGATTTGCAGCTGATAGATTTGAGAACACGAAAAGCAGTTCCTCTTATCGAAAATATTACCACGTATCATTTCACTGCCGATAGCAGGGGAAATGTCGAAAGACGTTTTATCATCGCCAATTCTGCTAACATCGATTTGAGCAGCGATAATTTCAGCCTGCTCCACGGCTACGTGAAGGACAACAGCCGCCTGGTCATCACCAATTATACAGCTAAAAAAGGAATCGTGAATCTGTTCGATATTTCAGGCAAGCGTTTCATCAGCAAAGACATGCCGGTATCAGTCAGCGAAATACCGGTAACACTCGAACCCGGGGTATATATCCTCGACATGCAGGCAGATGACAAACGCGAAACGATTAAACTGATTATTAAATAAGGGACGAAAATGAATAACAGACGAAAAATACTGACCATTTTTATACTGACACTCGTCATTGCAGTGGGTGGAGGTTATCTATACTATTCGATGCTCACCGATATTCGACAAAGCGATGAAGAATACCTTACCGGTGTGTACTACGAGGAGCCGGTGGTGATTCCGGGAGTAAATATGGGAAATGTGAATCCGAAGAAAGTACGCAGAAATACCAAAGTCAATGCACCACTCATAGTGCCTGATGCCGGCCAAAAACTCCAGTCGGAAATCGCTGTCGGAAGTGTAGGCTTGTATTCATCGAGTACCCTGTCGGGCATCGGGGGATACAGCTACCGGAAGAAAGCCGCAGAATCATCGTACTCCGGCACCGGAGGATTCGCCGGTAGCATGATGGCTTACGGCGGAGGCAGCAACAGCGGAGGTAACAATGCATCGGGAGGATATAGCTCCGGAGGCACAACAATGGGCGGAACGTCGTCATTACTGGTACCCAGAAACAATAATTACAAAAATCCACCAACAACCGGTAACGGTATCATCCTGGTGGACCCGATGACTGATCCTAAAGGTAATCCAATCCCCGTTGGTGAGGCCTGGTGGATGCTTATACTGTTGGCGTTGGGGTATGCCCCGCTCCGATTAAAGAAAAAGCCCCTCTAAATACCTCCCGAAACAAGTTCGGGACAAGCCCTAAAGGGGAGACTTTTAAAGTGCGGTTTAGGTGAATAATGCTAATTTATAAACAAATAATCGGAACGTTAGCAGCATAGCTGCGATTCATTATTAGAATACGACAGCATAGAATTTATTAAGGTGCGTAGCACCGATTCTGTTAACAGGTTATTCGTTGATGCCGTAAATACCACATCGCAGTTCCAAAACGCACACAAACCCATTCACGGCATTGTATAGACGTTGGATAGCCCCTCTAAATCTCCCCGAATTTTTTGCATTTCTCAAATTTTATCACTATCTTTGTAAATCAGATTCCCGACGGAGTAAACAGGATGAATACCGGACTCGGTAACGATATTGCTTCAGCATGCATTATCCGGCGCATTTTTTGAAGTTTCTGTTGCCGGAAAAAATATTGACACATCAACCGGAAATTAGAGGATTTTTCCCGGATCGGTTTTTGCCCGCGGTTGATGATGAACGTAAAACAATGCACGGCAACTGACATGAACCGGATATTTTTATCTATCACTTCATTTTATCTGCCGGGAAACAATTATTTTTTTCACACTTTTCAATTAACCCGCCAGGGTAGAATTATTTTTATCACACCTTTCTTGCAAATTACCATTAATTTATTATTTTTGTCACAGCATTCATGGCAACATATATGAAGTGCTTATTTTCGTCGCATCGTCCGTGTTGCGTTTAAATGACACAAGTCGTAGCGTATCACCGGCTTTTAAAAAGGTTTTTTATAGAAACTTTTTCCGAACACGGCGTTGCGAAAATGTAAATTACAGAAATTTTTAGAAATTCATGCTGAATGAATATGTAAAAACCACAAAACAATTCGTGACATGGATAAATTAAAGTTTAAATGACACAAAAAGTTTGGTAACATTGCTTTTCTGACTTGTAGAAAACAGTAAAAGTTTGGTAACGTAGCTGTCCAAATATATTGCTGACACAAAATGAAGTAATATTCACTTAATCTCACGCATTGATGAGAGTAATTATTACATACAACACCTGTAAATAAAAAATTCTGATACAAAATGTTTCGCAATAAAGCCCGGCAGAAGTATCAGCATCGCAACCAGTCACAGTATTGTGGCAAAAATACGGGCAATCGTGTAAACTTCAGACTACTGACTCCGAAACAACAGCTAAATAAACCAACAGAACACATTACCATGCAACAAAATTTTATCAACATCCGTCTCGACCGCCTCAAATATGCTGATTTGAGTCTGCTTTATCGTGGAATTGAGCATATTATCAGCGAATTCGATGGCGAAGATTTGCATCTGAAGATTCCTTTTGCCAGGTATTCCGAAAAATCAGCATTGCTGAAGAGTCTGGAAACCAAAGACCGGTCGAAGTATTATGCGGATGAATACGCCAAACAGCTGAAACGTTCGGACGAGCTGGTCAGTGCGCTGCTTCTTCATCTGAAAGCGTTGAACAGGGCAGCTTTTCCGGAATCCCTGTATATCGCGGAAAGTGTTTACAAATTCATCCGTAAAGCGCTGGGCAATTTCGTGCATGTGGGCGCTGATAAGAAAAAGGCTGCGCTGGATGTCATTTTATGGAATTTCAATCCGAAGCAAAACAGTTGGTACGAGGATGCCGTAACGCTCGGAATATCCAGGTATTTTGAAGAACTCAGCATTATAAGTGAAAAGCTGGATAGCATTGAGAATGCGGAAAAGGAAGCCAGGAAAGGACAGGCAAAATCGTCGGAAGCCATCAAAGCCAAAGCTGAACTAATCAGCGAAATGCGGTTGTTACTGCAATGTATTGATGTGACGGCACTCAACTATCCGGACAAGGATTACTCCAAGCTGATAGCCAAAATCAATTATGAACTGAAAACTGAACGCACCCAACTGCGTAACCTGCAAACAAGAAGGATGAAGAAGAAGACAGCCCCCTAACCCCTCAAGGGGGAATTTTTGGGTAGTGCAGCACATCAGCACATTGCGGTTTCTGACCGCATTGTGCGTAAAATATGGCGGACTGCAATCAAATGTTCGAATCGGTGCGCTGCACCATGAATTGATTGTATTTTTTATTTCCACAAATGAAACGGTGCGCTGCACCTGATACAAAAACCAGTCACGGCATTGTAGAGACGTGGCATGCCCCGTCTCTACTGCCCCATATCTGCAAAAACGACACATCGTGGCATGTCGTGTTGTTATCAACAAAAAAATTATTACCAGTAATAATTTGTTAATTATAAAATTGTTTGGTTATCTTTGGAACTAATTTGATAAATAGCAAACAGAAAATAATGCATATAACCTTAATAAGAACACCATGACCCTTTACCAAAAATTACAACAGGCACGAAGTGAAGAAGACGTAAAAGATGCGTATATAAAAGCATTGGGATTAAAGGGTTACAGCAAAAATCTGATAGACATACAAACCAAGGAAATTTGGTTTGAAGCCAAAGACAATAGCAAAACATCCACCTATGCCATGTTTACCCAACTGATGCACTATGTGCAACAGGCATTGAACAAAGGCGAATATGTTCCTCCGTTTCTCTGTGTGATAGATACACAAAAAGCGGCAATTATGAAAAGCTCGGATGTCATTCCGTTCCTCGAAAAGAAAACAATCAAATGGGGAAAGAGTGCAAGCAGCTATACACCCGAAGCATTGGATGCAATTTCGGCACACATTGGTACTTACTTCGTGAGTTTCAAAATAGCAACCCACGAAGAAGAATTTATTTCAACCATCAAAAACGCCATACTTAAAGGCGACATCATCCGCACACAAATAACACCCGACAATCTCAAACAGGTATTTGATAAATGGGTGAAAATGATTGGAAGCGAAATCACCGGTGTTTCAGCGGAAGATTATGCACTCCTGTTTTTTGCCGACATCATGCACGATGGTATCGCTGCCACACATAATGACCTGCCGGCTGCTTTGATGCACAAAAACAATGCACCGGTTTTCCAACTTGGAGGTAACGTGTATGAACTCAACAACAAGGAAGGATACCGTCAGTTTTGGGCTATTTACCACCGACCGCCAAAAACCGAATACCGCGACTATTTACTGGAACGCCGCGACAGCTTAATACCGCTGGACGAACGGAGTTTCAAAGGCGCATACTATACACCTCTTGCCGTAGTGGACAAAGCCTACGATAAACTCACCGAAACACTGGGCGAAAACTGGCAACGCGAATACATAGTCTGGGATATGTGTTGCGGTGTGGGCAACCTGGAAGTGAAACACAGCAACCCGCGAAACATTTACATGAGTACGCTCGACAGTGCCGATGTGGATGTAATGAAAGCTACCAAAACCTGCGTAGCTGCTACCCGTTTCCAATACGATTACCTGAACGATGATATTACAGATGATGGCCGGATCGACTACACACTGACCAACAAAGTGCCCGAAAGCTTACGCAAAGCCATTGCCGATGGCAAAAAGATTTTGGTGCTGATTAATCCGCCTTATGCAGAAGCTGGAAATACTTTAGGTAAAGAGTCAAAAGGAAGTGTTGCAAAGACAAAATTTGCAGCAATTGCAATGAAAAACTATGGTAAATCTAGCAGCGAGTTATTCACTCAATTTGTTGCAAGAGTTGCACAAGAAATTCCAACAGCTACTATTGCCATGTTTAGTAAATTGAAATATATTACTGCTCCAAACTTTGAAGTATTTAGACAAGTATGGAATGCTCGATATTTAGGTGGTTTTATTGTTCATAGTAAGTCATTCGATGGTTTAAAAGGAGATTTTCCAATTGGATTTTTAGTTTGGTCAACAAATCAACAAACTGAAATAAAACAACCTATTACTGAAGTTTCAACTGAGGTATTTGATAAAAAAATAAAAGCAATTGGAGAAAAAACTTTTTATAATCTTCCCAATAATCTATTTTTAAATGTTTGGATTAAGCGCCCAAGGATTAATAATATTGAAGCTATTCCTCTGAAAGGCGCTGTAATACCTGCAACTGCATGTATTCGTTTATCCAATTGGTCTGATAGTGCCATTGGGTTTTTCTGGTGTAAGGCAAGTGATGTTCAGAATGTAAATCAAACAGTAATTTTTTCTTCTCCATATAGTCAAGGTGATGGTATGTTTATTACTCCTGAAAATCTTTGGCAAGTAGCAATAATATTTACTGTTAGAAGAGTAATTAAACCAACCTGGATTAACGACCGTGACCAGTTTTTACAACCCACAGAACCACTAACCGACGAGTTTAAAACCGATTGTTTAATCTGGATGCTCTTCAATGGCAGCAATCTCACCGCCAGTGCCAACGACCTGGAATGGAACGGCAGGAAATGGAGCATTGTCAATCATTTTATCCCCTATACCGAAACCGAAGTTAACGCGCCCGAACGGTTCGAAAGTGATTTTATGGTGCAATACCTCCGTAAAGACGGGGCATGCCCCCTCTCTGTTGAAGCAAATGCCGTATTGGATGCAGGTCGTATATTATGGAAAGCCTATTTCGAACATACAGACGTTCGGAGCGTAAGAGAAGAGTTAAAGCTTAACCGGGCTGATGTAGGTTGGTATCAGGTGCGCAAAGCATTACAAGCCCGTAATTCAAGCAGTGATTTTCCCCCTGTCAGTTTCAAACCTTTTGAAGAAGCCTATAAAGCATTAACAGAAAAGCTACAACCAATGGTCTATGAATTGGGGTTTTTGAAAATATAAATAGTGTTCAGCTGCAAACAGCATGTAAGCGTAAGCCCCGACCCACAGTTCGGCGTAGCTTGCAGCTCGGGCTAAGATAAAATCCGGACTTTGTCCGGAACAGGAACTTTAAGTCTGGAGACTTTTTAAGCATAATGCAGCCTGGAGGCCATGCCAAACAGATGTAGGACAATGATATGTTGAATTGAACAATAAACGAAATACAAACAGTCCGACAAAGACATAAAATTTTTAAAATAATATGCGAGAAAAGATTTATATAAGGAGTGTGGTTGCTGTAGCAATTTGCCTCGCAGGTATGGCGACATTTTCAAGTTGTGAAAAAACTGAAATGGACGACAACGATATTTTATATGCAAAAGGCAGTAAGTTGAAACAGATTTCGTATGTAGAATCGGTAAATTCAAAAGAAACCGGTTCGATTATTACCCAATATGAATATGACAAACAGGGAAGGATACGTAAAGTATCTCAACCTATGTACGAAAACGGAACACCTATGTTTAAAAATGGAACTATCGTTGGACTTTATTCATACTCCGACTATGTGTATAACAGTGAAGGCCTGTTAGAGAAAATTATAAATTACCATTCCAACATAAATGCAGGTTTTTTAAATCTGAAAACTTACACATACTCATACGATAATAACGGTAGGAAACAAAAAGAAGTGATAGAATATCCTCAAATACATCAAAATCAGGTTGATTCTACTGTATATATTTATGTCAATAACCGTTTGGTACGTGAGAATAAATATGAAGATGGATATTTTGGCTCTGAACACTGGCGCAGTGTACTTGTAACATATATTAAATATGAATATGATAATCAGGGAAAATTAGTCAAAGAAACTAATTATTCTGGAACGGATAACACACCTATTCAGAATAGTGTACACAGTTATCAAAACGGATTAAATATAAAAACTGAAATCTTCAACTTAAATAATGACCAAAAAATAAGAGAAATCAGGCGTCATTATGATACAAATGACAATTTGATTTATCTTGAATCCGAAGAACTTTCGATGTATAGTTCTGCAATGAGTTATGTTACTAAATATGAATATTATTAATGGACTAAATGCACTGCTCACAATGCTTAGTCTTCCTGTGGACATTTCGACCCGACAAGTAAACCAGAATTAAACCGTATTCTTTGTTGTTTATATTGAAATTGTTCCTTCCCAAAAGCTAACCGGTGTATTCAATAATGAAACTTTTTTTTAACTTAGCAAAAATAAAGATAATAATCACTACACAAGACTCCCCCTTTAGGGGGTTGGGGGGCTTGGATTTAGGGGGCCGATCCCATTACTATTTTCGGAGTGCTGTTCATCATGGATTCCTCATTGCGAAATCCTTCACTTCGTTCCGGTTTTCTTGTTCGGAATGACAACGTTACTTGTTTTATTACCCGTCGATAAAATTTGTGAAACAATGTGATTTCAACACGACGGGGCGTCGGGAGTTTTCCACCGCAGCAGTTACAATTTACCAATAGAATAAATTCAGGTAATGATCTTACGTTGCATTCACCCAAAGCTCCCGCTTCGGGGGAGTTGAAGAGCTTGTCCCGATTATTTCGGGAGGGCCGTCACAATCAACACATCGTGTCATGTCCCGTGCCAACGTGCATTGACCAACAATGTAGGTTTAAAATACCAGGAATTATTTCTAAATAGCATTCGCCCAAAAGTCTCCCCTTCGGGGAGATTTAGAGGGGCCGTTCTTTTTCTATCCACTGATTCGGTGTCATGCCAGTCACTTCCTTGAAAGTGGCGTAGAAATTGGAACTGGAGGCAAATCCGGATTGCAGCCCCACACCGTCGATGGAGAAGCGGGTGTCTCCATTATTTTTCATCAAGTCGATGGCATGCTGAATTCTGAATTCGTTTTTCAGGTCTGTGAAACTCTTTTTATAAATAAATTTCAAACAATACTGCACATGATGACGGGGTGCATTCATACGGACACACAGGTCGTGTACCGTGAAATCACGATTCAAATAGGGCCTTTCTGTTTTCATATATTCCAGTATTCGTTCAGAAAGTTTGTAGTAAGCATCTACAGTCGATGCACTTTCAGAATTTCTAACGATTGCCTTTTCAAAATCTTTAATATTCAGCTTTCTTCTCACATTCGGGTGATTTTCCGGAACAGATACATCTAAATCGTACAGAATAGCAGGATTGAGCAACAGGAACATGGGAATACCCAGGAATAAAAACACGGAATAAATCAAAAGAATCCGGGCGTGATTCCTGATTGTATTTATATCTGCATTATTAAAATGTTCGAGGTAAATAATCAGATTGAAAAGTGAGAATAAAGCAAACAAGATAATGATAACGACAATAGCTGTCGACAATATACCTTCTTTTGTGTGATTAGTATCGGTTGAAAAATTCTTTTGCCGACGAAATTTCAACACGATCACAAAGGATACTACGAGATATGATATGGTAATGACAGGACGAATAAGCTGATTGATATACGGTGGTTATAGATTGCCAAAATCATACCTTGAGAATTCGTAATAATTATAAATCATCCTGCCTGCAATCTCCATCTTGTGTTCGAAACCGGTAAACAAGTATGGTAATACCGAAATAAAAGAAATAATAAAAGGGAGAAAATGAAAGATATCTTTTTTCACGAGGAATGTACGTGATGTAAACGAGCCGCGTACATAGAAATAAAAAAATACCGGAATTAAATAGTAAAACGGCAAAAAATTATTCGTGATTACGGCAAATAGCCATACCGGGCCCCCGAAATTACCGATGCTATAACTAACCATCCGAATGGAAATAATCAACAGAGCCATCGAAATAAAGACAGTGCCCGGATTAGTTTTAAGATTGCGTACACACAACATTATAGCGAGCAACAGAATAAGTAAAGCTGATGGAATAATTATACTTACTGTCATGTCAATAAAACATATTTATACAATAACACAAAGAAAAATCATGCATTTCTATCTGAAATATACCCGTATTGAGATTTATTTTACTCTTCAAACTTCCCCGTGATATAATAAATACAACAGTATCAGGTGATTTACAGGTAACGAAAACCGTTCTTCAGCATTTTATAAAGAAAACAACGCTTTGTGAAAAATAAATCAAAGCGCAACGCATCTTTTTATACGAATTTGTAATTTCAGACCACAAAGATATTAATATTTATCAATGATATAACAGAAAGTCAGACCTAAAACAACAAATTTTTTCTCATTTATTGAAAAATTTTTACTCTCAATCATTATTTTTCATCCCTACCGATAAAACAAGTGAACCGGAGATTACAGCTACGACTGTGGAAAATAATCTGCAGGAACCACATAAAAACCATATTTTTATTATTCCTGTATTTAAATTTCAGGAATAGATGTAATGAAATTTGTTTTGTTTTTAAATTTCAGAGTCGATTTATCTGAAAATAAAATAATGAAGTCATCTTGACTTTTTGTTTTTGTTAATTTTCTTCAATAATAAGACGATAAAACCAATAAAATTGAAGCTGCTCCAACTGGATGAAGTAAAGTCAAATCTGTTTAACAATGTTCTGAAGCTATCTATCCAGGCATTCGTTCTTTCAATACTGTATCGTTCTGCATAGAGTAAATCATCTAAGATTTTTGTGTCATTATTGCTTTTGCCGTTTCGATTATTGATTGCGATATTGGGTATAATCTCCAGTTTGTCACATAACTCCCGAAGTTCTTTACTGTCGAAACCGGCATCAGCGTTCATGAAAAGACCTTTAATTCTGATTTTTGCTTTGATAAGCGTATCAAGCATTCCCTTAAAGTTTATATCGATTTGGTGTATATCATTATGATTACCAGCAATGGGTTCAGACATAGCCAAAGGTAATCCTTGTCTGTCTGTTAGAAAAAGCGCATTAGTGGTTTACTTTTTCTTTCTGCCCTGATAAGCAACTTGTGAACCGCCACGCAAAGCTGGAGTATGACTACCATCTAAATCAACACTGGACATATCCAAATGTGATTTGTATTTTTCTAACAGATGTATCCATATCTGTTGCCAAATACCAGATTTACACCACTTGCGAAAATGACCGAAAACGGTTTTATAGCTTAATACAATTTCTGAAAACAGGCTGCTGACGGGAAGCATATGCCATTGACAACCTGTTTTCAACTTGTATAATATGCAATTTACAATCTCAACCATATTGCTTTTTGTGTTAAAACCACGCTTGGCTTTAGGTAAATATGGTATAATTTCTGAATTAATGGTATCTTTGTCGAGTACTTGGTACATCATTGAAGGGATCGGGAATTATGTAATGTGAGAACTACATAAATAACGCTCCCTTCTTTATTTTAGTATTTAAATCTTAAAAAAGTTAAAAAGTCAAGATGACTTCAATAAAACAATATAAAAACAATTAAATATTTGTATTTTTGCATATTTTCTCAAATAGAAATACAAATAATGGCTCGCCAACTCAAAGAAACCTTACTTTTCAGGTGACTGCGACGAAATGAGTCATCATTCATAAATCTAAAAAATTACATTTTTCGTTACTCTGATTACCCTGATTGATGTTTTTTCACGGAACTCACTCAGACAGGGTATCTATGTGCGAACAAAAAACGGCATTATCTTGTTGATTTATGCAGTTTTTATTTTTAACATAGAATAAAAATATGTGTTTCGCAAAACATAAAAGGCAGGAGTTACAGTATAATCTTAATAGTTGCCAAAGATATTTATACATCAGAACATCAGAAACGAATAATTGATCAAAAATACTCAGTAAAAAATAAAAAAAATAAACAGCATTTATAAATTTATCGTTCATCAACTTTAATTTTCACATTACTAAACGCCAATATAAAGAAAAACATAATAAAGAAAAATACCTTTTTAAAGCCTGCATGATTTTCATACTTATAGACCAACAAGCGTGAACTCTTTAAAAAAAATGGTTTAATCGTTAATCGTGTGAAACAAAGATAGTCCACCATTGAAAAATAGTATAGCCGCTCTAAGATTTTCAAAGTTATGGTATCCTTGAGCAACA
>SAAL01000071.1 GCA_009929445.1 Bacteroidia bacterium | reverse complement strand
TAATAGTAGTTGAAGTCGGCGGCAAACTTATCTTCCAGAAATCCGAAGTCGATACCATAGTTGAACGAAGTAACCTTTTCCCAACGCAGATCGGTAAGCTGTATGTTATTAGGACGGATGGCTGGCATATCCACATAGCGTCCGTTTTCGGTATATAAGCTATAGAACAAATTTTCGTATTTGGGCTGATTACCGGTCAACCCCCAGCTGGGACGGAATTTGAGCGTACTGAGCCAGCCGTCTGACCAGTCCATAAATCCTTCGTCCATAATATTCCAGGCCAGTGAAATACCGGGGAAAGTTCCCCATTTACGGTCATCACCAAATTTAGTACTACCATCCCGTCTCAGCGTAATGTCAGCAATGTATTTGGATTTGTAAGCGTAGTGAGCCATAAACATATAAGCCATCCATCGTCCCAGGCCGGGTCCTGTTTTGTAGCTGCTTATATAGCCTCCAGCTGTGGGATTTGTAATGCTTTCACTTGGATTGCCATACGACGACATTTCCTGATACCGCGATGAGCTGTTTCCCATCTGAAAGGATGAATAAAGCAATAACGAATGATCTACGTTGCCGAATTTGGGTATGAAGGTAAGGTTATGATCGGTACTCACCGACAAGCTCCGGCTGTCGCTGGTATAAGCAGAGTTTACATTGCTGCTTTGCCAGTTTGAAGTGGTCAGCTCTTTGGGTACAAAAGTGCTTGAACTACCATTGTTTACGTCGAACGAAACGTATCCTTTGTAGCGAAGCATGGACATTTCGGGATCAAGGAAATCGTACTGAAGACGGAATGTGGGTAAAATACGAAGAGATTTTGAATTTCGTTTTGCCAAATGTGCCGAAGCAACCGGATTGAACCAGTAATACTGATCGTACAGCTGACCGGACACCGTTGGTAATATTTTATAGTACCTTTCTGTATCGTTACCGGCTGCATCCTGTTCGTAAATGCTTAAGTTCGGCATTCTGCGGTAAGCTATAGCCAGAAGTCCGGTATAAGGATCCTGTTGGTAGTTCTGGTCATTATCAGTATAGGTAAACGAAAATTCAGAGGTAAACCGGATGCGGTCGGACACATTGTAATCGAGATTCATACGGGTTGAATACCGGTCGAGATTCTGACCAATGACGGTACCGGTCTGATTATAATATCCGCCGGATACAAGGAACCTGGCTCTTTCACCCCCACCCGACAACTGCAGGTAGTGGTCGCTTGTCAACCCATATTGAGTTACTGCTTTTACCCAGTCGGTGTTGTTGTTGTATTGTTCGTATTCCGAAAAGCTTTTGTCGTAATTGAATTCGCGAATGTTGGACGTAGCGTCACTTTGCCGCGGATTGAAATACGCTTCTTTCATCAACATGGTATAGTCATCACCGGTAAGCATATTCATGCCTTTAGGTTGTGTTGCTCCGGTGAAACGATAGGTATATTGTACTCTGGTTTTTCCTCTTAGCCCCTTTTTCATGTTTATGGAAATTACCCCGTTTGCACCGCGAGATCCCCATACTGCAGTGGATGCTGCATCTTTCAGTACCGTTATACTTTCAATATCATCCACATTGACACTCAGCAGGTCGGCAAATTGTTCCTGGTTGGCTGTTGCAAAGTCAAAATTGGATGTTGGTGTTTCGAAAATAATCCCGTTCAATACGATTAATGGTTCTGAAGATCCTGTAATGGAGGTGATACCGCGAATACGCATGGAGGTACCGCTGCCGAGGTCACCCGAGTTGGCCACGATATCCAGACCGGCCACCTGACCCTGAAGTGCATCATCGACCGACGATACCGATAATCCTTCAAATTCCTTCGCGCTGATAGTCTGTAATGCAGTAGAAATTTCGCGTTCCGGTATGTCAAGATTACCTGTTGATACTACTTTTTTTGCTTTCACCACCACTTCCTGAAACTGTGTTGCATCCAACAGTTCGATATCAAAAACCCGCTGACCGCCTATGGGTATAATCTTGGTTTTCATACCAATGTACGAAATCTTCAGTTTATTGGAGCGATTTTTAACCTTGAGTGAGAAATTTCCGTTGAAGTCGGTTGCTACGGATGAGAGAATGCGGTTTGTGTTATCTATCTCATATATACTGGCTCCCAGAATCGGTCCATCAATTTCACTGTAAACCTTACCACGGATCATGTTATCTGCATCAGCCTGTGCAAAACTTTTCTGAGCAAATGAGATAACAACAAAAAGGATTAATATTTTATTAATAAATTGCTTCATAACTTTTTATTTTGTTGATCGTGATTGAATGGCGTTTCTGGTTTTACCTGCTGCGGAAGTATCCAGCAATTGTTTCAGATGCAGGAGCTGATCTTTGTAATATAACAGTACATTGTCAATTTCATGTATCACGGCGTAAGAAGAAGTTTCGATCTGGGTCACTTTTGTAAGGTCACCTGAATTGAATTTGAATTCGCGCGACATGATGTTATACAATCCCCTGTCGGTTTTCACGTGTACGGGTCTGGAATGATCAACCGGATCGCCGTATAGGGTTAAGCTGTTGGCATCGAGTTTTGTGTACAGCTTATAATACGCTTTTTTTCCGGATAACGTGTAAGCTGCTGTTTCATAAGGGGTAATACCGGTAGTGCCCTTATTGATGTACACTGAGTTATCCTGAAAATGATACCGCAGGAAGTTAGTCAGTTCGGCCGTAAGCTTATCTTTGAGAACCTGGTCTGTCTGTCCATTAATGATTTCCCAGGTCGGCAGCCCTGCATCGATGGCAGCAAGAACGGCTTCGTTATTGGGCACATAAACCGAATAGTGGTATGTGTTGAAGAATTTTACATTTTCATCAAGCCCTACAAACGATTTGTCTTTGCCAAATATACCGCTACCTTGCAGCAGACGGAAGAATTCGGTAAATTCAGGTGTTTCGGACAGTATCCTGTAAACAGATTTATAGGGTGTTTGCAAGACCGAATTGGTTACGTATGTTTTACCGTTTCCTCTGCCGTTTGTTTCTCTTGTTTGATCGTAAATTTTCTCAACGATTGGCGCTGTTGAATTTTCAATATTTCCACCACCCATTATTTTCATACCAACACCGTTACCGGTCACTTTTATCTGTCCGCCGTTCTTCGTGCGGAAGTAAGTTTTGCCATCTTCAATATCGCCTACCACAATGTGATTATCAATGATATCATCCAGGCGGTCAAGCACTTCGGCGTCTGTTACCACACGCAGGGAGTCTTTCACCTCTCCGGTAGCTATATCATACTCGTAGGCTGTAGCTGTTACCTTGGTTAGTCTTGGATTGTACCAGAATTTGAAAATTTCCGGTTTGAGTTTGCCGAGCGAAACAGGGTCGATGTAATACATTCCTTTTCCCATCGCATTTTCGGGAGTTGTCTGATCCCATGGTACGATAAAACTGTACCGGCTATCCATGGATAACAGATAAGCATCGTAAGCCAGTTTTTTTACTGCCCAGCGGAATATCTGCATGTTATCGTTCACGAGCGTGGGCGCGGTAACGGCAACATACGATGCGGGAGCATAAATTTTGTTGGTAACATACACCACCCCGTTGTTGCCAACCAGGGTTTTGATTACGTGATTTTTCTGTATTCCCATGGACTCCTTTCCATCGTCGAGTACATCGGGGAACTTACTCGGTACGGCTCCGATAAAGGATGATTTCATCAGATTACGCAGCAGGTCATCCAGTACATCATTCGGTATATTTTCAATGGTCTTGTATTTTTCTATCAGAAATTTTCCCCCTCCGTTGAAAAAGAACGTGTTCATGATCTCATCCGATGGTGCGAAAATAGCGGCCATATCGGTTTGGAAACTTTGATTGGCGGCCATGGTATATCCATTCCATCCCGGGTCGAACTCCAGGTATCCTGCCTGGAGTACACCTTTTTGATTTGATAAGTTTGCGCCTTTTACACTTCTTTCGGCAAAGTAATTCTTTCTGAAAATAGAATCAATTTCCGGTAGAGTGATGCCTTTCTGCAATTGTTGTTCTCTGTAAACTTTATAGGCATTTGAAAGTGCAGGATCGTGGTAGGGAGCAGCATATCGCTCCAGGATGTTGCTGAAAATTTTAATTTCAGGAGTGGTTCTGATAATTTCGGCCATATTGGCAGGTGGAATGAGCACATCCTGCAGGATGTTTATATATCCGTTCTTACAGGTAATATCGCGAACAATCACTTTATTGCCGAAAATATGGGCATCGTTTTTCTCACGTGCCTTTCCGTTGTACAGGAATGAAAAGTCTTCGCTGGTTATACCCTTAAAGTCCATTTGCTGCTGCAGAAAATGAACCATGGGAATGTTACTTATGTCTTTGACCAGATACATGGAGCCTTTTTTGCGATAATACTCCCAGTTTTTGCTATCAGGCATCGATTCGGCAGTCTCATACGTGATGGAATCAAGTGCAGAATAGGCGGTA
The DNA here is from genome assembly GCA_009929445.1 of Bacteroidia bacterium. GTDB lineage: Bacteria > Bacteroidota > Bacteroidia > Bacteroidales > Paludibacteraceae > UPXZ01. The sequence continues at coordinate 16,103 of SAAL01000071.1, read as the reverse complement.
TTTCTTCTCAGTGCCTGCCCTTTTACCGGCCCTTCGGTACTCGACATCAGCTCAATGAGATATGCATTGTTTATCATCGAAGAATTCATGATGAGTTTCTTCTGTGACATTGTAAAATCTTCGTATTTGGTCACTCCCCATGCATTCGACTTGTAAAATCGTTCAAATGCTGCATCGTCACTAACAAATAAGGTTTTACTTCCGGTTCTCTGCAATACTTCCTGATATTCAATATCATTTATTAAACGGAGATACGTTTTAAAGGTATGCTCAGTTCCATTTTCATCCGTGTATCCCTGCTCAAGCTGGTCGTAAATGCTCTCACCCAACCACTCTGGTTTATTGGTTTCTAAAAAATCATCGGCACATGAATTGAAAATGAAGGCTGTGACTACAAAACTCATCAAAAAAATGATTTTTGTTGATTTTGCTTTTGAAAATAATTTTTTCATGTTTGAATTTGTATCAATTGGATTATATAAAGATTTATATAAAGATATATATCTTAAAATATTTGGGGGGGTTTCACTGTAATAATTGTTCAAAACTTTTATTTGGTGACTTTTGAAAAGATGCTGATTTTGAGAAGGATAGGATTTTGAATAAAAGCCGAACCGGAATCCGGGAATCATCACGAGTAAATTTTGTTTTCATTATGTATTTGACTAAGGTTATTTAAAAAATTAAAAAACAAACATTGTGAACTCAACTACAGACATTCAAAATGATGTTTTTCTAGAGTATTAATCATAATCGGATTAAATTACATTTCGCTGAATTATTCAAAAATATAAATACTTATGGTAATTGATAATTTGCTTATTCTGATTAAATAGCCTTATAAATTGCTTCAAATAAAATATTTGTGCAAAATTAATCAATTAGATTTAATAACAAAACAAAAATAATAAATATTTTTAATAATGTTTTCGTATTTTTTTATTATTCTATGCAGGTTTTATCGTCCGTCGTAGAAAAAACAGATTGAAACTTCTTGTATAATTGGTTTTAAAGCAAAAAAAAAATTGCATCAAAGAAAAAAATAAATGAATAAAAGTGTCCTGTAGAACTTTTTTCTGCAGGACACTTTTTTTTATGTTACTCTAAATAAGCATTATTTGAGCACTACCTTCTGAACATAGTCGTTGAATCTGACAATGTAAACACCTGTTGATAAGCGCATTTTACGATTCAGTTTCTGACCTGTGGCAGAATAAACTTCGAAATTATCAACTCCATCAATGGTAATAATATTGTTGATGGTACGAATTTTATTTTCTGCAGGGAACTGGGTGTTTTTCACACCGGTGGTTTCACCTGCAAACTCAATTATCCAGGCAGAAGCTGAACCTGCATCAGCCAGCCAGTTCAGAATATTTGTTCCGTCCTGTGCTGCATGAAGCGGTGCTGTATCTGCCAGGGTAGGATCAATCCAGAACGAACGGGTTTTACCCAACTGAGTGATTTCGAAGAAGTTGTCGGGAGTCGATGCCGCTACCAGTTTACCTTCGGCCGATACGTACAACGCAATACCCTTGTTAAAGATATGAGCTACCTTTGTCTGGTCATCTGTCAAGACAAACCGGAACAACTGTGCATCAGAATTTACATCTTTGTCTTCGTAGGTGTATGGCTCACCTTCCATGCGTCCGTTAGATGACATAGCTTTACCTGAAGCATACCCTGCGCCTGCCATATTGTTGATCAGTCGGAACCATTTCTGGTTTCCTGCTGTGGTCGAAACCAGCAATTTTACATCGGTATTTATAACCAAACCTGCACTTGCAGCATTCATAGCCAGGATAGCATCTCTCATCTGATCCTGTGTCAGTGCATCCGCATTTTTGGCTTCCTCGGCCGCTACGATATTATCCAGTGTAGTAACTGAAGCAGTAGTATATTGACCGAGTTCAGAACCAGTAACTGTCTTAGCCAGATCCGCCTTAGCTCGCATCTGCATCCTTTTGGTCAGATAGGCTGCCTTGAAATCGGTGATGTCTTCAGAGCTTACATATTCAAATCTCCAGGCGGAAGATGAGTTGGCACCTGCATTCCAGTTTACAATATGACTTCCGGCATCCTGAGCATGAAGCGGATTCAAACCGGTAGGTTTAATCCAGAATGAAACAGCATCCAGGGGAGTGATTTCAAATAAAGTTTCGGGAGCTGATGACACCATCATACCATTGGTTCCCATATACAATCCGTTGGCTTTGTTTACAATTGTTGTTGCTGCTGTTCCGTCTTCGTTCAGTTCAAAGGTAAAGAGCTGAGCATCGGAGGTAACATTTTTTGTTTCGAAAGTAAATTTTTGATCCACTGTTCTTCCGTTGGATGAAATAGCTTTTCCGTTGGCGTAAGCAGCTGAAGAATTGCTAACCAGTCTGAACCATTTTTTCTTTACTGGAGATGATAATGTGGAAACATCGCGGTTACATTCAAAAGCGGCCATCGCATCTTTCAATGCCTGATTGGAGGCTTTCAGTTCTTCCTGGGTCATGGTAGCCATGTTCTTAGCACCTTCAGTAGTAAGTACCGTGTTAAATGCTGTGCGTTTGGCTGCTGTGTACTGACCGAATTCATCTCCTTCTGTTGATGCGTCATACAATGCCTGAGCTTCAGTTTTGGTGTTTGTGAGTTCCACTCTGAACACTTCATCTTCAGACAAGAACAACCAGGTACAGTTATCGTTGGCATTTCCGGTCCAGTTCATCAATCCCCAACCGTTGCCCGATCCACCGGCATGCAGGCGGAATGCTTCTGTAAAGCTTGTTGTGTTTTCAATCCAGAACCGATAGGCTTTGTTGAAGAACTCGTTGCTTGTTATAAAGCGCAGCGCTTTCGTTGGCATATTGGCCTGTGTATTTAAGTTGGTACCTGAGGGGAAATCTGTTTGCAGGTATTCTTGTGAGGCTTTGTTTTGGAGTGCAAATCCATCACCGTTAGCAACGAGTTTCCAAAGTTGTGTGGCATTCGGGATAACGGGTAAATCTTTCACCTGAGTACCGGCACCTGCAGCAGGAGCAGTCATATAAGAATTGGCAGGACGCGTACCCTGGATGTAATACCAAACTTCGTTATTCTCATTGCTCAGTTCGGGCAAAATAACCTGTGCTTTGAACTGAGTGAATATAGCGTTTAATTCATTAATTGCGTCAAATATTTGATCAACCGTTGCTGCAGGATTATCATATACTTCACGAGCTATTTCTATTGCACCTCCTAGAGCATCACGATCTTCAGGGGAAAACTGTCCGGGATTAAAACCCTCAGAACTGTTATTCAGACCAGTAGTAACCGTGTTTATGGTTGTGAGCAACAATTCCCTGATATCATCAATTGCTTCTGCAGGAGTACGGAATAATACAGCCTGATTAGGATTACCTCCGGGCCAGGAGTATATACTGTATAATGCATCATAACCAACACCCATAGATGTCAAGCAGAATGAGCGGCTGCCTTCTGTTGTATTAAATGTAATTTTATTGGCTTCGTCAACTATTGTATTCACGTTATCAACAATAAATACACCTCCGTTTTTGGCATCCCATCCGGCAGCTTCCCAGGAGATAGTATAGCCTGTTGTGGGTACTAATCGTAATGGAGTGTTAGGCATTGTAGCTGTTACGGACAATTTTGCTGACCTACTTAATGTGTTATGCCTCTCCAATGCTGCGTCAACATTGATAAAGCGACCATTTTTTTTGTTCACCAGGGCAACTCCGGTTCCATTTGCCACAACTTTCCACAATTGATCATCCGCTGCTGAATAAGGAGTATACCTTAGGGTGTCATTAGAATCAACTGTAATCCATGTTTTCAAACGATTGTTCGGATCACGGGGATTACATTTTATAAGATACCATGTTTCGTTGCCTGCTGTACTAATTACAGGTACGGTAGTCTTTGCATTTACCTGCAATCCAGATGTAAACAGGATAGCTACGGCAAGCAATAATTTGTAAAAAATTCTTTTCATAATAATTAAATTGAGAAGTTAATATAAATTTGATTGGAAAAATTTCTTTTTTCTATTAAAACCATAATCCGGCTAACCCGGTTTCTCCGAAAAGGAAGCTAATATTATATATGTATACTTTTCACAGAAAATGCGCCAAAACTTGCTTCATTAAATATGTAAGCCCGTACAAAAACATCTGTACTATATATGCTATTTACTTCATGATTCGAAAAAACACAGAACGTATTTTTTTACCTCGCCGCTATCGTTTCTATCTCCACCAGTGCACCCAGCGGGAGATCACGAACAGCAAAAGCCGAACGGGCAGGACATTCCGATGAGTAGTACTTTTTATACACTTCATTCATGCCCGCAAAATTAGTGATATCGGAAAGGAATACGGTAGATTTTACCACATCGGCAAATGTGTAACCGGCAGCTTCAAGGATGGCGGCTATATTTTTGAAAACCTGCTCGGTTTGTAATTCTGCTGTAGTGGATTCTATTTTTCCCGATAGGGGATGAATGGGCAACTGACCCGATATATAAAGCGTATCATTAATTTCAACAGCCTGACTATAAGGACCTATTGCAGCAGGTGCGTTGGGGGTGGTAATGATTCTTTTCATGTGTTTATTAGATTTAAATAATGCGCAAAGATAAAAAATATATTCTCAATAGCAGTATATTTTAATTAATTTAAGTTAAATATCTATTTAATGAGATATATTTTAATTTTATTACACAAATTATTCAAATTCAACTGATTTATTGAAAGTTATTGAGGAGAATAAAAACAAAAAAAATACTTAAAACAAAAACTGTTTTTTTACAAATTTTTGTAATTTTAGCACAGTTCTTGCAGTAAAATTATTCCGGATAAAAAAATAACAGATTTTGTTCTTTCAAAATGTTCTTTCAAAACAAAATAACACTTGTAATCGTTATTTAACTATTAATTTAATTCACTAACTTTTAAAAAACAAAAAACATGAAAAAAACAAGTTTCCTTTCCATGCTTGCACTTACACTGCTGATAGCAGTTGGTGTAACATCGTGTAAACCAAAAGATGCAGACATCCTGAAAGCTGTTCAGACAGCCATTGCTACCAGTCCCGATGCTGCAGGAGTAACCGCTGCAGTTGATAAAGGTGTGGTAACCCTGACGGGCGAAGTAAAAGACGAAGCCACTAGCATTGCATTAAACGCACTTGCTGCGGGAGTAAAAAACGTGAAATCTGTTGTTAACAACCTGACGGTGGTTCCGCCTGCACCCATTATCAGCGCATCGGATCAGGCAATTATCGACGGTCTGGTAGCAGCCCTGAAAGACAATCCCACGGTCACCAGTGCTGTAAAGGACGGAATTATTACATTGACAGGTGAAGTTAAAAAGGCTGACCTGCCTAAAATACTTCAAAAAATTTCGGCACTCAAACCGGTAAAAATCGACAACCAACTAACTGTAAAATAAGTAAAATCCATGACACTGAAAGAAAAATATGCAGCTCTCATCGATGCTGCCAATCAATCCGGAGCTACAAACCTGCAGGTAGTTGAACAGGATGGTGTGTTGTATATCAACGGCGATGTGCCAAGCGGTGCTGCCAAGGACCACCTTTGGGATGTTTACGGTACGATTGACCCGAATTTTGCAGCCGGCGACGTCGTTATGAACGTTAACGCTGCTGTAGTAGAAGGCGGCCAGGTACGCGTCATCACCCAGGAAGGTAACCTGAATATACGCAAAGGACCCGGAACAGATCAACCCATCGTAGGGAAAGCTGCCAAAGGCGAAATCATCACTCTTATCAGCAAATCCACCGATCAGTGGTGGCTGGTGAAAACCAACGACGGCGAACAGGGATATTCATACGCTGCTTATCTCGAACCGGTATTATAAACGCCCAAAAAGGGGAATAAGAGAGAAAATAGGGAAAGGGGCGTTTCAGACTACTAACTTCAGAAATTTGATACAAGTTTCACTTAATTTCAACTTCCTTTTTTATTTTTTAATTTCATCTCTTATTATTCTTTTAATTTCTAATCTGCCGGAGGCAGACAAGCTTCTAACTTCTAATTTCTAACTTCTAACTTGATAAACATGGGAAAATTTGTAGTAACACAAAGAACAAACGGTGACTTTCAGTTCAGTCTGAAAGCCGGAAACGGTCAGATAATTCTAAGCAGTCAGGGATATGCAGCCAAACCAAGCTGCCTCAACGGCATTGAATCCGTACGTAAAAACTCGCAGGATGATGCACGCTTCGACCGGAAAGTGTCAAGCAACGGCAAACCATTTTTCAACCTCACTGCCACCAACGGACAAATAATCGGTAACAGCGAAATGTACGAAAGCGAAGCCGCCCGCGACAACGGAATAGAATCGGTAAAGAAAAACGCACCCGATGCAGATCTGGACGATCAAACGCTGTAATTTCTACGGGGATTTATCAATTGATGTGACACAAGAGCGAGAAAGGCTTTTTATAAGGGAAGATCAATTCCGAACTCACGTTAAATGACAACAAAAAAATGAGCTGTCTCAATCCAAATTTGGGACAGCTCTTTTTATTTTTTATCGAATTATGAGTCCACTCCGAAAAGTAATAATTTATAAAAATCTAAGATTTTTATCCTTTGTGTCGAAATTAGATATGTTGATAATCAATTAGATATAAAATTAGTTTCTTTGTGTAACTTGGTGTTTTAGTGTCTTTGTGGCAAAAACAAGGTTTTCGGATCAGACTCAATTATCAAAATGGAAATTTACAGCAATCTGATTTCATGAATGGCTTTATGAAGTCTAACAGAAGTTATGTAGATGCTAATCTCACAACATTTATTTTACAGAATTACTTTCGTACGGTATTTACCCGACTGAATAATAAAAACCATTCCGTGGGGTAAATCCGAAATCTCCACTATGTCCCTGTCAGCCGGATAGCTTTTCACTTTTTGACCCATCGTGTTTAAGATATCCACGGTTTTGATAGCACCCGGCTCTCCTGCGCTTTTGTCGTCAGATGGCACAAATACCATTACCGAACCTTTGCTTACCACTGCACGAAGTTCTTTCTCATAAGGATAATCCGGGGTTTTTACCTGCACGGTATTGGAATATCCGGTGATATTTTCATATTCGAACTGTAAATTTTTATCGCTGGCTTTCACTTTGTAAAAATAATTCCTGCCAGAAATCAGATGATACAGCGTATAGCTGGTAGTTTCCACCCATTTATCAGTAAATATGGGTGATTGTTCTCCGGCTGCATTCGTTTCAATTACCGTCAGATAATATCCGGTAGCATCGAACACCGGATTCCAGTTGGCTACGAACCCTTTGTAGGTAAGGTCTGATTCTTTCGTTGCCGTAGGTTCAACCACATATACCGGCCGTGTCGATTTTCCGGTTACATTTTTGCTTATCGTAGCAGCATAAACCGATGTAATATTCATCATATCGCTGTGCATAATGCGGTATGAAGGTACGGTGGGATTATATCTTACCAGTATCTTAATGGGAGTTACCACCGAATCAACAGGAGTCAGTTTGAGTGATTTAGCCCAGGCGCTTTCGGGATCAGTTTCTTTTTTTACTTCAAAATGTTCATTCTGCACAAATGAAATAATCATATCAGACACGAGTCTGATTCCTGCGACGGTTATTGATTGTGATTCGGACGGAGTGCCCTGAACCGTTGACGCAGGAGTGAAATTACTTTCAGCACTCAACACTGGTACATTTTTCCCGCCTTTGTATCTGAAAATAATGGTTTTATCTGATTCTATTATTGATGTTATCGGCTTATTCAGTTCAGTTCCCGAACGAAGAGCCGGAATATATGAATCTACATTTGAAGTACCGGGAAATGGATCTCCTGCAAACGAGGTTGTATTCGGAGTTTTATCTGCTTCAATAATGTCCACTCCCATTTTCAGCGGATCGTTATTGGGTTGGTTGTAGTACCAGTCGTTTTGATTGTAATAAATTCTGTATATAAGCATCCCGTGACCCGGCAAATAAGCATCCCACCCAACTTTCTGCCGGTTTTCGAGCAGAAAGTATTCTACCGGTGACGGATTATTTCCATTTAAGTTGTGTACATCACTCGGAGAAATCAGGTATGCCTGGTTGTGTGTCGTTAAGGGTTGTAGTTTCACATCCTCGGGACCTGTAAGTATATAAGGTGTGATAAAACCCAGCTGCATACGCTCGAATGTGTTGTAAGCCGGAGGAGTTCTTCCCTGATTAAGGTACGCACCGGCATCCATTATATCCCAGTAAGATAATGTGTGATGCTTGGCTCCGTTGGTGGCATACATATCGGCCAGGCCGATTACATGTCCGAATTCATGCGTGAAGGTGCCTATGCCTGCCATGTTTGTTCCGGTTTTCCCTCTTAATTCGGAGGTGCAGGCGTAGTCTTCCACCCGTTTCCCGTCGAATGTTACCGATGCCGCAGAACCACCGTAGTTTCCGCCGTTGTATATACTCGTGGGATAAATGCCCCACCGGTGAGGCCAGATGGTATTTACACCACCCCACTCTGCTTCGTTGTATCCGGCGTAATATACAAATACGTTATCAACGATTCCATCGTTTTCAGTATCGTAAACCGAGAAATCCACTCCGGCATCATCAGCCGCCTTACAGGCATCCACTATCATTTGTACCGGATTTTTATCAGAATCGTTTGTTCCGTTTTCACCGTAAAAAGACATACGCTGGGGCAGGGTAAAGGGTCCTACCACATCAAATTCGGGGCTGAATTTTCCGGAAGAATTATCTATAAAATAATCGCGGGCTGATCCGGTACCGCCGTTTGCGCTATATCCTTTCTCGTTGAGCAAGGCTGAAAATGCCATTTTCGGATTGGGCGTAACGAAAGAAGTATCCTTGAAATTGACCAGAATGACCAGTGATTTGGGTGAACCTACGCGGGGAAATTGACTTTTTTGTCCGGCATTGGTTGATGAAGGAGTTCTTTCAACTCTTGCTTCTTTATTGATGCGCTGCAATGATTGGTTCACCTGCAATGCGCTGACAAACGATTTTTCGGCGCTTTCTCTTTTATTTGGATCGTTTGCCTTGATTTTCGTGTCTTGCAACCGGCCATATTCGTCGGGTATGGCGTAGTTAAACACCCCGTTGATACCTCTCTTTATAAAATACCCATCTTCGGTGACGTGATAATGATGAAATTCATCACCTTTCAAAATTACGGAGAGTGATGTACCATCGGGTTGCAAAATTTGCTGAGGGAATGGATAGGCAGGTACTGCATAAAGCGGACTATATGTTAGAATCAGCAGGACAATCAGAAAAGAAATATAAAAACTGTTTCTCATTACTATAAAATTTTTATACAAATCTATAATTATTTAATTCCATAGCTGTAATTATCTCCTAAAGTTTAGATTTTTTTATAAATTATACGACTTTCACAACCTGGTACTGCTTGCTCTAAATTATTGTTTTGTAAACAAGTACACGAATTGAATCGTGAATTCTGTGTCTTTTTCCTGTTATTTGTTTGGTAATAAAATATGTTGTTGCACATAGTAACACAAAAATTTACACAAAGTTCCAAAATAAGATAATTCATAACAACGTAAATGATTGATATACATACTTTTGTTTCTAATTCTTGCTTCAACGTACAAGATGATTTCAAGTTCAATAAGGAAGCCTACTGAAATGCAAATATGATACTTTTCCATTATTTATACTGAAAACTACACTAAAATGATAATAACCACTATACATAATGTTGAATTTTTGTAAAATTAACACTCTTTTTATGCAACTGAATTCATTTTCCCATTACATGAATATCACTGTTTTTCAAACATTTATAATTTTTCAGCCAATAAAACTGCTATTTCAGAAGTTTGAAATGTTTTATCTTTTCAAAATGTAATTATAATTCTTTTCAAATGTCAACTGAACGGTATAAATCTTTTCACTATGGAAGAATAAAGCAATATTTTTGTACATTTAGATTAAAAAAATTTGGAGTTTACAAACCTTAATTTTATATTTGCATGATATTTAATTTTTATTCAGGGAAATTCTATAAAATTTGAACGATTAATAAACAAAATGTTAAATTTATGAGAAAACTAAAATTCTTTTTGACTTGCCTGTTGATGGTAAGTATTAGTTTGGTCAGCGCTCAAACGAAAACAGCCTCCGGTACGGTTGTATCCGCAGAGGATGGACAACCAGTTATCGGAGCCAGCGTTATTATTAAAGGAACTTCGCAAGGTACCACTACAAATGCAAACGGGAGGTACACTTTATCAGTTCCGTCTACAGCAAAAACTCTTGTGATTTCACTGGTAGGAATGAAATCGGTAGAAGTAGATGCAGAACCTAACGTGAATGTCAGAATGGAAACAGAAATTTCCGAACTCGAAGAAGTGATGGTAGTGGCCTATGGTACAGCCAAGAAGTCTTCATTTACCGGATCAGCTTCTACAGTTAACACCGAGAAGCTGGCTTTAAGATCAGTAGCTTCTATCACGAAAGCCCTTGATGGTACTGTTGCAGGTGTGCAGTCAACCTTAGGAAGCGGCCAGCCGGGTTCCGGTGCATCAATCATTATTCGTGGATTCGGCTCTATCAATGCATCGAGCAGTCCTCTTTATGTGGTTGACGGTATCCCTTATGATGGAAACATCAACTCCATCAATCCTGCCGATATAGAAAATATTACTATTCTGAAAGATGCTTCTGCCGGTTCTCTTTACGGATCGAGAGGCGCAAACGGTGTTGTAATGATTACCACAAAAAGCGGTAAAGATACAAACGGAAAAATCGGAGTAAACTTCAAAGCTTCACTGGGTGTAAGTTCGAGAGCAATTCCCAGATACAACACACTAAATCAGAGTGAATTTCTTGAAGCTACTTTCCAGGCTTACAAAAACGATGAGTTTTTTGCAAAAGGTGTACCAGCCGCACAGGCTGCCACGAATGCAATTAACAGAATGAAAGGTACAGTAGATGGTATATTGGGTGTTGGTGAACAATACAATCCATTCAATATGTCTTTGGCTGAATTGATTGACCCGCTTACAGGAAAAGTAAATTCAAGTGCCACACTTAAATGGACCGACAACTGGCTGGACGAAGTTACCGCAGTTAATCCAATCCGTAAGGAATATCAGATTGATATCACCGGAGGTACAAGAAAATCAAAAGCTTTGGTTTCTCTTGGTTACTTAGATGAAGATGGTCTGCTTAAAACAACCAACTTCAAACGTATTTCTGCACGTGTAAGTGCTGAACATGAAGCTACAGACTGGTTTACCATGGGTATGTCTGCCAACCTTTCAAACAACAAAACAAACTTCCTTGGTTCTGACGGAAGTTCGACTTCCAATGTTTGGTATTCGGCAGAACAAATAGCTCCTATCTATCCTATCTGGGAAAGAGATGCTACCGGTGCAATCAAAAACGATGCTCAGGGTAAACCATTGTTTGACTACGGTGCATCACGTGCTCCCGGAGCTCAACAAAACTTCAACTCAATAGCAACGCTGTATGATGATAAATACTATTCTTCATCAGACAACGTAAGTGGTCGTACTTTTGTGAAATTTGACACCGATCATGAAAAATATGGTCTGTTCAAAGGATTCGGGTTTGCCATGAACCTTGGATTTGATTTGGTAAACGGCAACAGTACTACTTATTATAATCCTTACTTCGGTAATGCCGGTGGAACTGTAAAAGGTCGTTTAACAAAAGAGAACGGACGTACTTTCTCTTATACTTTCAACCAGTTACTTACCTGGAACAGAAAATTTGATATGCATTCTGTAGATGTACTGCTCGGACATGAGTATTACGACTATACATACAACTACCTGACTGCACAAAAAACAGGTTTTCCGTTTGGCGGATTATTTGAACTGGCTTCCGGATCAACTATTGCCGATGCCAATTCCTATGAAAACAACGAATCGCTGGAATCTTACTTCTCCCGCCTGAATTACAACTTCGCTGACAAATACTATTTCTCAGCCAGTTTCCGTACCGATGGTTCATCCCGTTTCCAGAAAGACAACCGCTGGGGTAATTTCTGGTCGGTTGGTGCATCGTGGCGCGTATCAGAAGAAAGTTTCATGCAGGGACTTACCTGGCTGGACAACCTGACCTACAAAATCAGTTACGGAACACAAGGTAACAACACCATTGGTCTTTATCCATGGCAGTCATTCTATGATTTGACATATAATAATGCCGGTTTGAACGGTGCTTTGGTAACTTCACTCGAAAACAAACTGGTAAGCTGGGAAAAGAATGCCAACTTCAATACAGGTATCGAAGCCCGCCTGTTCGACAGATTGTCACTGAGTGTGGAATACTACAATAAACTCACCACCGATTTGCTCCTGTTCCGCCCGATGGCAACATCTCTTGGTTTCAACGGATTCTATGACAACGTGGGTAGTATGAGAAATCAGGGTTTTGATGCATCCATTGGTTATGATTTGATTAAAACCCAGGATTTGGTTTGGAATATTAATGCCATGGCATCAACAGTTAAAAACAAAGTTCTTAAGCTGACTGACGAAGCCAAAGAAATCATTGCCGGAAGCACCATTATTCGTGAAGGTGAAGAATTGAACTCATTCTACATGGCAAGAAGTGCCGGTGTTGATCCTGCTACCGGGGCTCAACTATACTGGGTATATGACAAAAAAGACGACGAGAAAAACCTGGATAAACATTATATCTCCAGCGATAAAACCAAAGCAGCTGACAGCCGCGTTATTTTAGGAAGCCGTATTCCGGATGTTTACGGTTCTGTAAGTACCAGTGTAACATACAAAGGCTTTGATTTCTCTCTGATGACCACCTATTCTATCGGAGGTAAAATATACGATTACGTAGGTTATAACTATACCAACCCGCTGTATAGTGGTAATAATTTCTCGAAAGATGTGCTCAGAGCATGGAAACAACCGGGTGACATCACCGATATTCCAAGAATTCAGAAAGATCAGACTCTTACACTGAATGACCGGGCTTTGATTGATGCATCCTATTTCTCTATCAAAAACATAGGAATCGGATATACATTTACTAACTTAGGGAAACTGGGTCTTGATGCTGTTCGTGTATTTGCTCAGGGTGACAACCTGCATATCTTTACTCACAGACAGGGTATCAATCCACAGTACAACTTCAGTGGTTCTACAGACTTCGTTTATGCACCCAACAGAGTGATTGCTGCTGGTATCAATGTAAAATTCTAAATATACAATAATAAGTTATGAAAAAAATATTATATTTATTTCTAATCATATTTTTGAGTGCAGGCTACACAGCGTGTAGCGAAGACGCTCTCGAAGTAGCCCCAACGGATAGAGTTGCAGGTCCTACTATATTCAAAGACATCAATAGCGCAACAGTGGCTATGGATGGAGTGTATCGCGCTTTATTCATTTCCGGTTGGACAGATGGTAACACACACCAGAATTTTGGTATTCTTTCCACCAAAATGTACACATCACTGATGGGTGAAGACTTCCTTCAGGATCAAATGGGTGACGGATGGTTTTATTTCGATTACAGATACGATGTTCGTAGTCGTTATACTTCAACTAACTGGCGCTCCTATGCATCCTGGAACTTCTACTATACTCTAATCAGTAATGTTAACTACATCATTGCTCAAAAAGATAACATCACGGGCGATCCCAAACTTGTAAATAATCTCATTGCTCAGGCATTAACCATGAGAGCATACAGCTATTTCCAACTGATCCAGACTTTCCAGCAAACCTATAAAGGTAACGAAAGCAAACCCGGAGTTCCTTTGTACACTGAGCCTACTACAGCTCAGTCTAAGGGAAAAGGAAGAGGAACGGTTGAGGAAGTTTATACTCAGATAAACACCGACCTGGACGATGCTATCAAGCTTTTTGAAGGTGATAAAACGATTCAAACTCACAAATCGCACATTGACTACTACATAGCCAATGCTATTAAAGCCAATGTAAGTCTGGTACAGAACAAATGGGCAGATGCAGCTAAATATGCTGATGAAGCACTTAAAAAACCGGGCTTGAATATGATCAGTACACAAGCCGATCTGACTTCAGGATTCAACAACAGAAACATGACTTCTGTAATGTGGGGATCTGAAATCATTGCCGACCAGGCAACTATTTATGCCTCTTTTTTCTCTCACATGGATGCATCTGCAACCGGTATGTATGGAGCAGCGTCACGTAAATGTATTTACAACTGGCTGTATGATCAGATTCCGGAAACCGATTTGAGAAAAAAATGGTGGAACGGCAAACTTCCGGACGCTCAGATTAAATCATCAGGAACTTCACAAAGTTACAATCAGTTCAAATTCCGTTTCTCTGATCCTGCAAAATACCTGGGCGATTATATTTACATGCGCGCAGAAGAAATGCAATTGGTAAAAGCAGAAGCATTGTGCCACAACGGACAATATCCGGAAGCAAAAGCTGCTCTTGAAGCACTTATGAAACTCAGGAATCCTACCGGATACGCCAACCAGTTAGCTTCGCTCACCATGTCAAAAGACCTCAGTTTTGTATCTTACGGCTCGGTTACTACATTGATGGATATGATATTGCTGCAACGTCGTATCGAATTATGGGGTGAAGCTGAAAGAATCTTTGATATTTTGCGTTTGAAAACCGGATTTGACCGTACTGCTCCAAACTCAAATCACTCTCAGAAACTTTTGCCTACAATCAATACGTTGGAACCTGCAAGTAAACACTTTATTTTGACTATTCCTCAAAAAGAGTTTGATGGAAATCCAAGTCTTGATGCTACAAAAGACCAAAATCCGTTATAATTTTAATACATAAAATTTATTTAATATGAGAAAATATAAATTTAATATAATGTTGGTTGCACTGTTTGCTTTCTTATTCAGCTCTTGCGATCAGGAACCAAAAGGTGCAATCTATTCAGGCGACTCAAAAAAGACCAGTTTTCTGGCAGCTTCATATAGCCCTGCCATGACAGATACCGATGGAAAAAAGATTCTTGTACCCATCGGCAGAACAGGAACAGAAGGCACTCTGTCTGTACCAATCAAACTTACCTCTACTCTTGCCGGATATACAACTGTATTTACAGTACCCAATCCTGCAGTGTTTGAAGCCGGAAAAGGTTCTACGGATGTAGTGGTAAACTACAGTGACTTAGCTTTAATCAATCCGTCATCATTGGCTATCAGTGCGGATGCAACCAGCTCTACAGGTAAAGACATCATTGTTAATCTGGCATTCCCTTTCAAACTGGAAATTGCAGATACAACATTGATGTCACCAAACAATATCAGAGCGGTAAGCGTTAATGCATCAAAGAAGCTGAATTTTGAAGCAGCCGGTAAAGCTTTGCTCAACTCTGTTGATGGTTGGTACGGCGAAACTTACGAGGTAGATCTTCAAAAAGCCATTGGAGCCAATGTATATAAACTGAAAAGTCCGTTTGGATACAGAGATGTTGCATTCATGATATCATCCGATGGAAAAACAGTATTATGCCCGAATCAGATTATCGACAAGCACTCTACTTATGGAGATGTTACCATGGGAACAGTAAAAGGTTCTATTAGCGGCAAAGTAGTTACGCTGACAGTCGGAGGATACACTGTAGCTGCAGGTAGTTTTGGAGGAGGTGTTGAAATCATTACACTGCCATAATAACACTTAAAAAAACTCTTCGAATATAAAAAATCCGGTTTTACAACCGGATTTTTTTGTTTATATATTCTAACTGTTAATATCACAACTAATTATTATATGGTTTTTATGTAAATTTTAATTAAATACCTGTCAATTATTAATGGTTATTATGAGCAAATATGAACAGAAAATGCATTTCTTTCTCATCAATCAGGTTACCTTTTCTAAATAATTAACCAAAAAAAAAATGTTTTGCTGCTTTTTTACTGATTTATATTACATTTTCTTTCCCGAAGTGTTGTTTTTTTAAATTCATTGCTTATTTTTGCAAGTCGAAATTAGTTTAGAGGGTTCTACTGGATTTCCTGTGAAATCATGTTTAAGTTACCATGAAAAAACAGGATTGCAATTCTAAAGTTTTCTGTTTTTCTATATCCTCTTCCTATTG
>SAAL01000070.1 GCA_009929445.1 Bacteroidia bacterium | reverse complement strand
GACCGTTGAAAGTAATAATAGCCATGTAAACACAAAATTTCGCACGTTTAATAGTATATGGGAATAAATGGTCGGTTACATTGTATCAAAATTACACAACTGTGTAACAAATTTGACACTATAATCATCATTATCAATCTATTTTTGTAACCAAAATAAAATTTAAAAACGTATGAAAAACACAATCTATCCACTGCTTGCACTGTTGCTTATTTTTTCTGCCGGCTGCAAGACCAAAGACAGTAGTACAAAAACGCTCAAAAAAGATTTCAACATTGAAGCTGCTTATTTGCTTTTACCCATTCAGGATGAATCGCCCGAGGTAAAAGTGTCCGTAACTTATCCCGACAGTATATCAGAGTCTCCCTATTTTATCCGGTTAGCACAGGATAGCATAGATTATTGGGTAAAACTGGATGTAAAAAACTATAAAGGAAAAACTGTTTCACTGGAATTTGAAGGGCTGGAGAAAAACTCTTTTGCCTTAAAGAATATCAAACAATCAGATAGTTTCGATTTTGAATATCAGGAAAAATATCGCCCTGCCTATCACTTCACACCCGAATATGGTTGGATGAACGACCCGAACGGCATGGTCTATTTAGACGGAGAATATCATCTTTTTTATCAATATAATCCCTATGGTGCCGTATGGGGCAATATGCACTGGGGACATGCAGTGAGCACCGACCTCACATCATGGACTTATCTTCCTGTTGCAATTGCACCTGATAGTCTGGGAGCTATTTTCTCAGGAAGCGCTGTTATAGACAAAAATAATACTGCCGGATTTGGAAAAGATGCGATGATAGCCATTTATACCAGTGCAGGCAAGGTTCAGACACAATCCATTGCTTATAGTACCGACAAAGGGCGCACTTTTACAAAGTATGACAAAAACCCCGTGATTGCCAACCCGGATATACCCGATTTCAGAGATCCCAAAGTTTTCTGGCACAAAGAGACCAACCAATGGGTAATGGCTCTGGCAACAAAACAGACGATTACCTTCTACGGATCGCCCAATTTGAAGGAATGGACAAAGCTCAGTGAAATTGGCGAAGGAATAGGCGGACATGGCGGAGTATGGGAATGCCCCGATTTGTTCCCGTTGACCTATCAGGGAAAAACAAAATGGGTTTTATTGGTCAGTATTAATCCGGGCGGACCAAACGGTGGTTCAGCAACGCAATATTTCATCGGTGACTTTGATGGCAAAACCTTCAAACCTGACGCTCTTCCCTATCCACTCTGGATTGATTACGGACGTGATAACTATGCGGGTGTGACATGGAGCAATATCCCGGAGGCCGATGGACGCAGAATTTTCATCGGGTGGATGAGCAACTGGGATTATGCCAATCAGGTACCTTCAAAATATTTCAGAAGCGCTAATACCGTTCCCCGTGAACTGAAACTTGCTTCAAACGGCAATCACATGATAGTTACCAGTTATCCCGTAAAAGAAATGAATGCGCTGAAAAATGATAAGATAAATTCTCCGGAAGATGTAACGGTTGAAAATGAATATCGAATTGAAAACCTGTTGGATGGAAACGAAGGGACCTACGAAATAGAATTAACATTAACGCCCAATGCCGCTGAGATATTTGGATTTTCGCTGGAAAATACAAAGAATGAAAAAGTAGAAGTGAAGTTTGACAAACAAGTAAAACAAATCACTATGGACAGGAGAAGCAGCGGCCTGACAGCATTCAAAGATAATTTCGCTTCAGAAATGAAAGCACCGCTAACAGACAGGAAAGATTATCGTATCCGCTTATTGGTTGATAAAGCTTCCGCAGAACTCTTTGTAAATGAGGGAGAAACTGTGATGACCTCCATCTTTTTCCCGACCGAAAACATGAATAGCTTGAAATTATTCACCTCTAAAGGAGAAATAAAAGTATCCGGGATTAAAATTTCGGGAATCAACTAATTTTTCTGTTGGATCCTTAGACAAATTTAAAATCTGATTTCCAACCAATAAACAAAACTTAAAAACAAAAGATATGAAAAACAAAAAACTTGGATTAGCACTGTTCTCCACCATGTTAGCCTTTTTTGCAATGGGATTTGTCGACCTGGTGGGTATTGCTACCAATTATGTAAAAGCTGACTTCCAGCTGACTGATACAGTGGCAAACATATTCCCTTCCATGGTCTTTTTCTGGTTCCTGATATTCTCAATTCCGACCGGAATGCTGATGAATAAAATCGGACAGCGCAAAACGGTACTCTTAAGTCTTATCGTGACGATTGCAGCATTGATTATACCCATGATAAACTATTCGTTTGCATCAATGCTCATTTCATTCTCGTTACTTGGAATCGGGAATACACTTATGCAGGTATCCATCAATCCGCTTTTAACCAATATCGTTAGCGGAGACCGGCTCGCCAGTTCTTTTACTCTGGGTCAGTTTGTCAAGGCGATAGCTTCATTCTCAGCACCTCTTATCGCTGCATGGGCTGCCACTTCTTTAGGCAATTGGAAATACCTTTTCCCCATTTTTATGGTTGTTGCTATCGCTGCTATTTTGCTGCTCGGAGTGACTAAAATTGAGGAAAAAGATGCAAAAAATAAAAAATCTTCCACATTTCTGCAGTGTTTTTCCCTGTTGGGAGATAAAGTAATCCTGCTGTCATTTTTAGGAATAGTTTGCCACGTGGGCATTGATGTGGGTGTGAACGTAACTGCTCCAAAAATTTTAATGGAGAGACTGAATATGACACTTGCAGAAGCCGGATTTGCCACCAGTTTGTACTTCTTGTTCCGCACCATCGGAAGTTTCTCGGGTGCAATAATTCTAACCAGATATTCGACCAATAAATTTTTCGCTATCAGCGTTGTGTTGATGGTTCTTTCAATCATTGGATTATTCACGTTCAACGGTTTAATTCCGATTTATATTTCCATCGCGCTGGTAGGATTGGGCAATTCGAATGTATTCCCGATTATTTTGTCCAAAGCAATGCTTTACATGCCTGAAAAGAAAAACGAAGTATCCGGTCTGATGATAATGGGACTTTTTGGCGGAACAATATTCCCGTTGCTGATGGGTGTGATGTCTGATGCACTTGCTTCGCAGATTGGTGCTTTGATAGTGTTGAGCATAGGAATTCTGTACTTGGTATTCCTTACATTCAAGCTGCAAAAAGATCAGGTTAATTATGCTGATTAGCATTGTAAGTAATTCCGGACTTGATTTTTAATCCGGTTTTTCAGAAAAAAAAAATAATGACAAAAAAACATCTTGAATTAAAATAAAAAACATCAAAACGTATGAAAAACATTATAGTAGGCCTTGGCGAAATACTCTGGGATTTACTTCCGGGCGGAAAAGTATTAGGCGGAGCACCCGCAAATTTTGCCTATCAAACCTCTCAGTTTGGATTTGAAGGCTACGCAGTAAGTGCCATTGGCAACGATGCTTTGGGCGACGAAATCATTGACAGTTTGAAGAGCAAATCGCTCAAACATTGTATCGAACGTGTGGATTATCCAACCGGTACAGTACAGGTAACACTGGACGGGAAAGGAATTCCTCAGTATGAAATTTGTGAAAATGTAGCCTGGGACAACATTCCTTTCACTGCCGAAATCGAAAATCTGGCTCGAAATGCCAGTACAGTTTGTTTTGGTTCGCTGGCACAGCGAAGCGAAGTTTCACGGCAAACAATCCTGCGATTTCTCGAACTGCTGCCTGAAAATGCACTGAAAGTATTTGATATCAATCTGCGCCAGCATTTCTATTCCAAAGAAATAATCCACAACTCGCTGAAACATTCAAATATCCTGAAAATCAACGACGAAGAAGTAGTGCTGGTAGCCGGTCTTTACGGATGGAACGACATGGATGAAACCGAAATCTGCAAAAAATTAGTGGATACATACAATCTGAAATTAGTTATCCTCACTAAGGGAACAGGCGGAAGTTACGTGATTACACCCGAAGAAAAAATTTTCAGATCAACACCCGTAGTTGATGTAGCCGATACGGTAGGCGCAGGAGATGCTTTTACAGCCGGATTCGTATCTTCTCTGCTCAGAGGGAAAAGCATACAGGAAGCACACGAAAGAGCTGTGGAAGTTTCCGCTTTTGTTTGTACCCAACATGGCGCCATGCCGGTTTTGCCCGATTCACTGATTCAATAAGTCAGTTAATATTCTGAAAATAAGAAACAAATCATATTGGTTGATTTGTTTCTTTTTGTAATTACAAATCTGTAAATTTGCCATTCTTTAATTATCAAACATCAAATGAAATTCACCCCGACTTTCCTCCTGCTGATACTGACTCTTTTTTTTCATTCCTGTAATGAAAAAAAGAAAGATTATATCATTGGCGTATCGCAATGCAGTGATGATGCCTGGCGTCATTCGATGAATGATGAGATGCAAAGAGAAGCTTCGTTCAGTGGAAATATTGATTTGCGAATTAAAACTGCTTATGACAATAATCAAAGACAAATTCGTGATATAGAGGAATTTATTGCTGATGGAGTTGATTTACTGATTGTTGCTCCCAATGAAGCTGCTCCGTTGACTCCGGTGATAGAAAAAGCGATGGATGAAGGGATTCCGGTAGTTCTGATTGACAGAAAAATCACATCCAATAAATACACGGCATTTGTAGGAGCCGATAATTTTCAGATTGGAAAAGAAGTTGGCGTTTACGCTTCCCAATTGCTTAACGGTAAAGGAAATATTGTCGAAATCCGGGGACTTAAAGGATCAACACCCGATTTGGATCGTCACAATGGATTTGTTAATTCACTAAGTAATTTTCCGGAAATCAAAATAGTATATGAAAGCGATGGTGCCTGGCTGCGGAGTGAGGCAAATAAACGGATGTCGGAAGCGTTGAACAAAGTTCAATCCATTGACCTGGTGTTTGCACATAATGATGAAATGGCCATCGGGGTTTACGAAGCATTCAATGTGGTAAATAACATAAAGAAACCTATCATTTTGGGTATCGATGCTTTGCCGGGAACTGACGGTGGGATCGAAAGGGTACTCAATGGATCAATAGACGCTACTTTCATATATCCTACCGGTGGTGAAAAAGTCATCCAAACAGCACTGCAAATACTGAATAAGGAACCATTCACCCGTGAGAATATGCTTTATACGGCAGTAGTTGATAAAATCAATGCACGTGTGTTGAAATTACAAACCGATCAGATAATCCAACTTCAGAATCGAATCAGTAAACTCAATGAAATACTGAGTATTAACTTATCACAATACGCAACTCAACGAATGATGCTATTAACTTCATTGGTAGTTTCGGGTGTGATATTAATGTTGCTGATACTGCTTTTCAGATCATACC
This sequence comes from Bacteroidia bacterium, assembly GCA_009929445.1. GTDB lineage: Bacteria > Bacteroidota > Bacteroidia > Bacteroidales > Paludibacteraceae > UPXZ01. The sequence continues at coordinate 15,377 of SAAL01000070.1, read as the reverse complement.
GGCATAAAAACAGGATCAATACTGAACTGGAGAAGACGAATATTGAAATCAACCGCCAGAAAGAAGTGCTTTCCGAACAGCGTGATCAGCTTGTTACACTTTCAAAAAATATGGAAGACGCCACACAGGCAAAACTGGTATTTTTCACCAATATTTCTCACGAATTCCGTACTCCGCTCACGCTTATCAGCGGTCCGCTGGACAATATAGCTAACAATGAACATTTGTCAACAGAAGGGAATAAAATGGTGCGAATGATGAAAAGGAACGTGAATACTCTTTTGAGACTCATTGACCAGATCATTGAATTCAGAAGGTATGAAAACGGGAAAATGCAAATGTATTTTCGATTTTACGACCTAAAAAAGTTCATCGGTGAAATTTGTGGTTCATTTAAGGAACTGAGTAAGAAAAAACGAATTAATCTGAAATATGTGGTGGATAATGCTGATTTTATGGTCTGGTTTGATACGGACAAAGTGGAGAAAATTTGTTACAATTTAATATCTAATGCAATCAAATTTACACCTGAGAATGGTCATGTGACCGTTCATCTGTCAAAAGAAGTTATCAATGAAGAGGAGTTTGCCAAATTAACCGTTACCGATACCGGTATTGGCATTTCGGAAGAAAATCTTACAGAAATATTCAGTCGTTTTTATAGGGTGGATAATAACTATTCAGGATCCGGAATTGGTTTAGCATTAACCAAAGCATTGGTAGAACAGCATAATGGATTTATAGGTGTTGAAAGTTCGGTTGGGCAAGGAAGTATATTTCATTTTTCTATACCATTCAAACAAAAAGATATTTCGGTGACCGAGCAATATCCTGTATTGCAGGTTAGTAATGTAAATTTGGACGATATGTTTTTAGCTGATTTGGAAGATGACATGGAAATAGTGGAAGAACAAAACGAAGGGAGTGGTAAGCAACGAATTTTGATTGTTGAAGACAATTATGAAGTACGTAATTATGTAAAATCTATTTTGCAGGGTAATTACAACTTAGTAGAAGCTGCAAACGGAAAGGAAGGATTCCTCAAAGCACTTAAAACTGTTCCTGATTTGATTATCAGCGATGTAATGATGGATGGAATGAACGGCTTCGAACTATGCAAAGCTGTAAAAGAGAATATCAACACCAGCCACATTCCGGTAGTACTATTAACGGCTTATGCCCTCGACGAACAACGTGTAACCGGTTTTGAAAGTGGTGCAGATGCTTATATTCCCAAGCCTTTCAACGAAGAATTGCTTAAAATACGGGTAAGAAAACTCCTTGAAAACAGAGAGAAATTAAAAGTATTCTTTAAGAAAAATTTGACTTTCGGAGAGAAAAAAGAAAGTTTAACTGAAATAGATAAAACTCTGATAAGCAAATTCAGGACTACAGTTGAGGAAAATCTTTCTGACAGCGAGTTGAGTGTTGATGTTATTGGCCAGGAATTAGGGATGTCACGTGTCCAGCTTTATCGCAAGATAAAATCATTGACCAACTTCGCACCCAATGAGCTGGTGCGAAATATACGATTAAAAAAAGCAGAACATTTAATCATAAGTTCGAATAAAAATATTTCGGAGATTGCTTACGAAACAGGGTTTTCATCCCCATCCTACTTTTCAAAATGCTTTAAGGAATACTTCAACGAAAGTCCTACCGATTTTATGAGCAGGGTGAAAGGGTAAAATTGTAATAAAAATCAACATACTCATCCCCCATACTCCTCAATCTTCTCCTCCAGCCTTTTTGCCAGAAATTCGTTTCCGTCTTTGAGTTCACTTAGGATTAATCCGGCTTCTTCGCGGTACCTGATTTTTCGATCGTTATCCCAGTGAGGTGGCGGAGGTTGCAGGTTGGTGATTCTGTCGGCAAGTTTTACTGCCCAAACTTCGGGGGAAATTGATTTTATTCTTTTCAGGCTGTCTTTCATTTGTTGCTCTTTGGGCAAATCCGTGTTTTTTGTTAGTGCGTGTACAGCTTTAGCAATTTTAGTTCCAAACTCCCTTTCCAGTTCATCGTAAGTGGTAGAAGTATCTTCGAGCGTATCGTGCAGAAAAGCCACCTGAACCGCAAAATCAACATCAAAATTTTCAGTATTGAATGAAGCCATCAGTATCTCCATCGCCACATTGCTCAAATGCACCACGTAAGGCAGGTTTGTTCCGGGAACGGTTTGGTTCTGCTCAGCGTGTTTGGCTGCTGCGAATTTAATGGCTTTCTGGTAGAAGGATTGTGTGTGTGCATGATTAACCTAACCTTTAGGTAATATTTCTCTTATTTTTTGAATATAATCGGGAAAATTATTTAACTGATACGAAACTCTCGTGCGACCGTTGACTCCTCTATAAACAGGAATCAATGGTCTTTCCAGTTTATTTTCTACTGCCGGAACAGGAATTGGAGTCGTAAGATCGTAGAACTTTAACGCGTCGTACTTATCTGGACGTTTTTCTTCTTTCAAAAGTACATCCAGCAAGAGTTGTGAAGTCAATAAAACCGGAATGTCAGTTGAAAAAAGTTCATCCAATTCTTCTCTGAATACGTCAATCCACATTTCGGCAGCTTGTTTCCAGATTTTATTTTTTGACGTTTCCGTTTTGAAATAATTCCGGCAGAGGTTTTGGGTGTAAACCGTTTTCCATGACAAACCAATAGCTTCCAGTTGCTTCAAATGTTTCTTACGGAACGTTACAAAACCTTTATCCATACATCCGTGAGAAAAAGCAAAATCAAATCGGATATTTTTATTCGTGTTTGTAGGATCGCATCCAAGATAAACAGCTTTCACCATCTCTTTTTCACCCAACCAAAATGCTTTCGGCAAATAGAACCTGTCGTCAATTTGATCTCCGAATTTTTCCTTCAAGACCTGAAGCAGTTCTGAGGCATTCATTTTCATAAAAGTAGATTATTTTCCTGATTACTTATTCCTATTGTAGAATTGATTTAAAAGAAACATTACATAATCAAGATCTGTGTCTTTTTCCTGGCAACGATTTATAATATTGCCCATGTGCCAGTAAGTCAATTCATTGTATTTGAAATACGTTTGTTTTGTACTGTAAAAGTAATCTTCATATCCATACTGGTCTAAGTGATTGGCGAGTTCCAGAAACAAGTCATTGTCCACTTTTTCCTGAACAATGTATTCATGTGGCCAGGTATCTGCATAAGTTTTAGCAAAAATCCAATTTTGATTTGCTATAAATATTTTTAATTTGTCGGGGGAATAGAAAGATGTTTGCAAAATCATTATTTATAGTTTATCAGAAAATCGCGCAAATGAATTTGTCTGATGCCTTTGTAAGCGGTTCCGGCTGCAAGTTCGTCCATGGTTACTACATATTTCGGGTAATTATCTTCGATGGCCATCAGGTTACCAAATTCCCGTTGAATAGTTTGATCGTCCACCAACATATATGCCACCTGTATGTAGAGTCGTTCATCATTCTTTTCGGCCATGAAATCAATCTCTTTGTTCCCTTTTATACCTACAAACACGCGGTATCCGTTGCGCAGCAAATGCAGATACACCACGTTTTCCATTACTTTTTGCACATCGCTTCTGAAATCAAAACGCCTCAATGCATTCCGCAGTCCGGTATCTTCGAAATAGTATTTTTCACCTATTTCAAAAATTTTAAGCCCTTTAACTTCAGCTCGTTGCACTTTGTGCACGTAGTATGCATGAGTCAGTGCCCGTAAATAATTCAGAATGGTCTGTGTAGGAATCTGTTGACGCTGAGATTTTAAGTACTTGCTGATATTAAATGCCGACAACAGACTTCCGGTATTGTCGGCAAGATAAGCCGTGAGGTTTTCGAGAAATGATACATTTCGAATGTTTTCGCGGGCTACCACATCTTTCAGCAATATGGTGGAATTCACATTTTTCAGATATTCCATGACCACTTCAGCTTCAAGCCCGATATGTATCAGGTAAGGCATTCCACCCAAACGAAGGTACAAGACAAGACTTTCGTTCGTATCCTTGAGATGATGAAACTCTAAAAACTCCGCATAGCTCAACGAATAAACCGGAATCTGCACGTACCTGCCCGATAAAGTAGTAGCTAATTCACCCGAAAGCATTTGTGCATTGCTGCCAGTACAGGTAATATCACATTTCGATTCGGCAAGCAGCGACCGTAAACACAACTCGAACGACTGAACTTCCTGCACTTCATCTACCAACAAAAAATTGGGTACATTTTCCTTCAGTCTTTCACTGACATATTGGTACAATGCGGTGTGCGTACGCAGGGATTCATTTTCGCTGTATTCGATATTGATGTAAATAATGTTGGCGTCGGGGTGCATTGCCCTTATTTCATCCATCAACTGAAGCAAAATGTAGCTTTTACCCACACGCCGCTGACCTGTAAGTACTTTGATAATTTGTTTCCCGATAAATGGTTTAATTTTATCAATATAAGCCGGACGTTTGATATAATTTGTACTCATATTTTATTCTGTTATAATTGAATGATTTTACAAAAATAGAAAATAATTCAATTATAATTAAATAATTTCGTTTTTTTGCTTTGATTTTATAAGATTAATTAAGTCATCAAACAACTGTTTGCAATTTTCAATTCTCCAATCATAATTACGTTGATAAACTGGAATTACAAAACGCTTATCTGATCCATCCAAAAATTCAATTAACTTTTTCGCTTCACCTTTCATAATATAAAAAAAAATTAATTTTTATGCATTGAACCTATAAAATAACATTTCCAGTACGTACGATTTGAAATCCCATCCATCCACTGCTCCCCGCAGGTCTTTAGCAATTTGCCATATAGCACGGTGAAGCTCATCCCGTTATTGTTCTTTTGTCATGAGTTGATTTTGATATATTTATCTGATAATTAGAAGCTTATTCAATAGCCATTCCGAAAGGATTTCACATCAGTCAGTTGAGATTCTGTAATCTTCCCACAAATCTACAAATTTACTTTAACAAACCAATTTTAAAAGGTAACTAAATTGTCTGTTTAAAGCATAATATTTGCACTTGATTGCCCCCTGAAAGTCAATTTAAAAAAAATATAACACAAGGTTGACAACTTCTGACGCAAATAAAGAAATATTCATTATTTATGAGGTTTTTTCAAAATAAAATGAAAAAATAAACGCTGACCCGGGAGGGAGAGCGTTTTATTTGAAAACTGATCATGAAAACAAATTAGTGGAAAATTGAAGAGAGAGATGTGGGTTTTTTAACGGTAAATTTTATGAGTAGAGAGAGATTGCGTGGCACATCACTGTTAAACCTCTATGCGATTTAATTGGGTTACAAAACTTAAAATTAAACACATAGCCTGCCATTACTTATATAATAAGTTGTGTCTTCGTTTATTATACATCATCTATAGTTTCTGTTGGTGGGGGTAAACCTATAAATCCAGCCATTGTTACTAAATGAATAGGTCCGGGGTTCGAGTCCCCAAAAAGGCTCACCCTCCAAAACCCTTACTACAAAGCATTTCAAGACATTTTTAACTAAAAAATCTGACATGATTTTATGTCCGAAATATGTCTGTTTTGCTCAAAAAAATTACAAATAAATTACAAATATGGTTAAGTTCAGTATTTGCGTAATTTCCCCACAATCCCCACAATCCCCACAATCCCCACTATAAAACCCGATGAATACCGATGATTTTTCTTTCAAAAGTAACTATGAATAACCGTATATCCGAATATCAAATGCAGAACAAAACATTTAAAATACTCAAAATATCAAACAAAATTGATACGGATAATTAATCCTTTGATTGAGAGCAAATAACAGGTCGTTTTATTCTGTAATTTCTTATTTCATTTTTTCTGATACACTTTTACCCAATCAACAGTCATGGTAGTTGGGAAAATCGAATTGTCGATTTCACCTCCCAGATTACCTCCAATTGCAATATTGAAGATAAAATAAGCCGGTTTGTCAAAAGGCCAGTTCTCCGGATTTTTTGACTCCGGTTGATAATGATAGATTTTACGTCCATCAACAAAAAAAGTAATATACTCCGGTGTCCATTCCATGGCGTATATATGAAATTTATCGTAAGGGCGTTTGATTTTGACTTTTCCACTGTACGGAGTAGCGCCGTGACCGGAAGAATTGTGGATAGAAGAAAACACAACGCCGGGTTCACGTCCTACATGTTCCATGATGTCTAATTCGCCGCAGGCAGGCCATCCCACTTCTTCAATATCATTACCCAACATCCACAGTGCAGGCCAGGTGCCTGTTCCGGGAGGCAGTTTGGCTTTGATTTCGAAAAAACCATGAGTAAAAATTCGTTTATTTCTGGTAATCATTCGCGATGAAGTATATTCATTGTTCTCATATCGGGCTGTAAGAATCAACTTTCCTCTTTTTTGCACCACATTTTCACCATTCGTGTAACGTTGTTTTTCGTTATTAACCCAACCCGGTTTTGCCACTTCGTGAGTCCATGCGGTGGAATCAATGGCCGAACCATTGAAATTATCCTGCCATACAAGTTTGTAATCTTTTTTAGATTGTGAAAAAGCAGAAATACTTAGCAGTAATGCGATAAAAATGAATGTTGTTTTTAAATGTTTCATAGTTAATTATTTTTCAGTATTATATAAATTTCCCGTTTTTCAGCCATTCCTTAAATTCATTATGCCAATTGTCAGCATCTACATTTTGAGGTCTCATACCAAATCCATGACCGCCCTGATTGTACAGAATAAATTTGTGATTTACTTTTTTCAAGTTCAATATATCGGCAAATGCCTGACTATGAAAAGGTTCCACCACATCATCATTGAGGGCATGCACCAGAAAAGTGGGTGGAGTATGTCTGGTAATATGTAATTCGTTGGAATAGTAATGAATTAACTCTTCAGCAGGATTTTTGCCCAACAAATTTTCGCATGTTCCGCTCGGAAAAAACGCTGGTCGAAAGGAAATTACAGGATATATCAATGCCATGAAGTACGGTTTGTTTTCTTTATCGTAATGTGTTCCAAGTGTAGCAGCCAGATGTCCGCCTGCCGAAAAACCGATAATTCCAATTCTGTTTTTATTGAGTTTCCACTCCCCTGCATTTTTGCGAATTATCTGCATGGCGGTTTTGGTGTCTTTCAAAGGTACCCCGTGATTTCCGAAAGGCATACGGTAATAAAGCACAAATGCGGTAACACCAATACTATTGAGCCAACGGGCTATTTCGGCTCCTTCTTTTTCAGCAGCCAATCCACCATATCCACCACCGGGGCAAATCAGCACCGAAGTTCCTTTTTTATTTTGTGAAAGTGAAGGATACATGTACATGCGGGCTTCACTCACAAAAGTGATCCACTCTACTCCATTAGCAACTTCGGCTTGCGGACTAAAAATCCCTTCGGATGCACCTTGCGGGTATAGTTTTATTTCTTTTTGCGAAAACATAAAAATTGGCACAAACACGAATATTAGTACAATTATTTTCTTCATTGAATTTAAATTTAATCTAACATTTTTTGATACTTATTCCCAAACCGATCAACTACTTCTATCTGTATTTTTGCGTTTGGATTTTCAGGTTTGGCTCTGAACAAATGATGAGTCTGACTTACACTTAACCAGGAATGCTTTTTGTTTTTTCCGGGCTGATATAGTTCTGCTGCATACGGATCTTCACCCCAATATCGCTGCATTTCACCCTTGATTACTCCATCTTCATACCATTGTATTTTCCACTGAGGGTCATAATTATAAACGTTGGCAATGAAATAATCGGGGAAATCAGAATCGCTTCCGGTTTTATAAAGTTTGAACTGGTCTGATTTGCTTTGATTTATTCCTTTGAAATACCATGTAAGGTTGTCGTCGTTCACTTCGTACACCGTATAACCTTTTGGAGAACCATCTGTGCACACATCACCCTGCCACCAGGCACCGCTGGCTGCAGCGTGAACGTGTTCAGCGATATTTGGTGTAGCCTGAGTAAACCATTGAGTATGGCTGTGACCGGCAAGAATATGCGTATTGTAAGACGAAAGAATTTTGTACAACGCCTGTCTGTTTAGCACAGAATTCGACATTTCGGTGGTATAGCTACCCGCCTTTTCGGATTCTCCATAAATAGTGGGAATGTGAAGTGAGACGATAACAGTGCTTCCGGGTCTGATCGACTTTAAATCCTGCTCTAACCACTGAAGCTGATTTTCATCTACATAGCCGATATATCGGTACGAAAAACCATAGTAAAACACATCTTTAAGGACAATGTAATGAACTTTACCTACGTTGAAGGAAAAATGAGTTGGTCCGAAAGCTGCTGTAAAAGAGTTGGCAGATAATTCATTCGAACGGTTGTTGTAATCCATGTCATGATTCCCGATTACCTGATAAAAAGGCACATTGGTCTTAGAGACAACCTGTTTGTATTTATCAAAAAAATCCAAACGATCGAACACATTGTCGCCGGCACTGATAGCATGAACGGGCACATCGGGCGGAAATGAAGCAATGGTTTTTTTTACGTCTTCCACCACTTCTTCCAGCTGCCCGAATTCTTCTATATCGAGCACCTGAGGATCAGCCCACAGAATAAATGCATGTTTGGACTGCGATTTTTCTGATTTTCGAATTTCGAAGTTGATTTTCTGACTTTTCAGGTCTTGATTTATTTTTTGGAAAAACACCGGAATTCCATTCACCACCGGCGATTCGTATCCCGAGGGCAATGAATAATAAACATATTCGCTTTCGCCGGAAGTTTCCAGACTGAATTTTCCATGTTTGTCGGTCACCACGATAGTTTTGCCATCAGTAATCTGTACCGTCGGAATTGCTTTCCCGCCTGACGTTACTTTTCCTATAACAGTAGTGGCTGCTACATTCGTAAATATCCCGATCAGGATTAATAATAGCAGAAAATTGATTTTTCTCATATGTTTAAATTTTATATATCTGCCCCATAACCCCAACCTCTCCCTAAATCCCTCCCCACAAGGGAGGGACTATTAAAGAGGGGGAAATACTGAGTGTCAATTATTTGCTGTTCGTTGCTGTTTGAATAATAACCCAACCAGCACAAGGCCAGTTGGGTTAAAGAAAAAGACCTTAAGAAAACTAAGAGAAAATTGCTGATAAAGTATTGATTGCTTATTTATTTCAGCCACCATGGAACTTGATTTATTCCATCATAACCGCCATATTGATCAGCTATAGCTTTTTTGTAGTTATCCGGATTTGTTGTCTGTTCGCTTGTAGGATACATCCAGCGTTTTGGGAATGTTTTACCATCCGGATTCATACAAGTATTGGCATCAAACGGGAACTCAGGATAGCCCGTACGTAAGAACTGGTAATAATACTTACCACCATTCCCCTGGAAAAAGTCGACAAGCCAGCGTTGTGTCATAATTTGACGTATCCGGTCTGCTTTGGTGGCAGCGTATGCCGCGTTTCCGGTAAAATAGTTGTTGATGTATTCGTCGGTGATAGCCATTCCGTGTAAATAGCTAGATGGTGCTGATGCTAAACCTTTGTAATAATTCAAACTAGCTTTTACTCCGTTTTCATAATATGTTTTTGCTGAGCCTGTTATCCATCCTTCTTCAGCTGCTTCGGCCAGAATAAAGCATTGTTCGGCATACGAAAAATAAAGCATAGGATCACCCGAGTGAATAGCCACATACCGTTTGTTGATTAACGAATATTTACCATCCTGATTATTAATTGCCAGCAGTTCGGCAGCAAGTTCGGTTGGTGCACCTTCGTAAGCATCAAAATTTGATTCGACTTTTCCTGCTTTAATTAGTGCATCTGCCGGTTCGGCAAAATAAAACAATCTTCTGTCGTTGAGATTTTTCAACACATCAACAGTAAGTTTCGACAACGCGGTCAACTTTCTCCGGTCTTCGCCGTTGCTGGAAAATGGATGCCATGAGTTCTGATTTTCAGAATATTTCAGTGAGAAGTTATCGTCATTGCTTTGCAGCAGGTTTCCGGCAGCAACAATTTCGGCGAAACGGGCTTTTTGAGCTGCAGTTGCTTTCTTTCCAAATGTTTGAATTACTTTGAGCTGCATTGCATTACTCAGCTTGCGCCATTTTACAACTTTTCCATCCATCATTATATCTCCCTTGAAATCCTTCCCTTTAGCAAAATTTTCTTCGGCTTTTTTCAAATCATCCAAAATATATGTTATGACATCTTCCTGTTTATCATATTTTGGATATCTGATGCCTTCATCCATTTTTCCGACTTCAGAATACGGCACATCTCCCATATCCAGTGTTGCATTAAATCCGTACCAGGCTTTGAGGAATAAAGCTAATCCCTGATAAGACATTTCAACCTGAGTACCTTTTGAGAATTCCACCATTTTCTGAAGTCCAGTCACATTAGAATAAGAGCCGAAATCTCCATAAGGCCAGTAAGAATAGTAGTACTGGTATGGATTCGCATTTGTTTCGAGTACAGCGATGTGCTTATTCCATAAGTTTCCAGTTGCAAAATCGGTAGGGTTCGGATTCCAGAACCGAAAGTTGTTTTTCAATGTCTGAGTTGCAATCATATCGGACGAAACTATCGTTGATGCATCCGGATTGGTGTTCAGGTCATCGAAATTATCGCATGAATAAACACTGAGTGCTATTATTGCTGAAATAATATAATATATCCTTTTCATATCCTTAATCATTAAAAAGTTAATTTAATATTGAATCCTAAGTATCTGACTGATGGGTCAGCAAAGTCTTCGTATCCACCATCGGGATCAGAATATTTGAAATCTTTTGCCCATAAAAGTACATTCTGGCCTACAAAACTAACAGATGCAGATTTAGCCAGGTTGCTTAAGTACTTGCGCGGAACAGCGTAAGTCAGCGACACTTCGCGCAATTTCACAAACGTTTTGGAGTAAGTATCTGCAGGGCTTCCATTTCCACCCCAGGCACTACTGTTGTGTAAGTCAACGATGTATTGTTTATAGCTGATATACTGATCGTTGGGTGCATACGTCCGATTGTCGCTTGTAATATTTCCATACTGGTCGTAGGTAACGGCTCCTCCTGTAACTTTTACTCCCTCTACCAGATAATGTCCTTTTGCAGGTTCGGCCACATCTGCGGCTCTCTCAGCTGTCAGCGAATTTGGATGCGAACCTGATTGCCACATATAGCTTTCAGTACGTGTATTCATCAAACCTCCTAACACACCATCCATTGAGAGGTACAAACTTAAATTTTTGTAACGCAACGTTGTGTTCAGTCCCCATACAAAATCAGGATCGGAATAGCCAAATTTTGAATCATATTTGCTGTACTGGAGACGTCCGTTATTGGTAATGTATTGTCCTGTTTGAGGATTTTTCAGTAAATCTTTGCTATAAAATACGTCATATCTTTCCCCTTCTTTGATCCAGGGTTTTTTGGTTGTATAGACCGAGTCCAATTGTTTCCAATATCGAGCATATTTTGACAAGTTAGTCGAAATATCCCATTGGACATCTTTGGTTTTAACGGGTGACCCACCAATTGTCAGTTCTATACCCTTTCGGGTAATTATTTCATTTGTATTGATAAGGGCGTTTGTATAACCTGAACTTGGTGTAATGGGACCTTTTATGATATTATCAACGTAATCTGTGTTGTAATATGCCAAATCTAACGAGAAGCGGTTTTTAAAGAAAATTCCCTGAATACCGGTTTCGTAAGTTGAAGTTTTGGAAGGCCTAATATCCATCGGGTAGATAGTGCTCGGAGCTGTTGCGCCGTTGAGGGTTCCCCACGTGGCACTATTGATGGTAAAAGCCGGATTAATTTCATAAATGGCGGCCATCTTTTTAGATTGTGTCCACGATCCTCTTATCTTTAACAAATCCAACCAGTCTTTCGTATCGGGCATAAGCTCTGAAATCACAAAACTACCTGCGATTGACGGATAAAAATAGGACCGTTCTGATTCTGATAAGGTTGACGACCAGTCGTTTCTTCCGGTTGCATCCAAATAAATGATTCTGTTCCAGGAAAGTGCAATACGTCCATAAAGGGAATTAATTTGTCGGGATTGTCTGGTTTCACCAACTGTTGCCGGATTTACTGAAGCTTTCAACGAGTAAAAACCCGGAACAGAAATGCCACCAGCTGTCATCCCATACAACGTTTCATCATTTGTGTAGTTTATAGCTCCACCAGCAAGGTATTCTATTGTAAGCAAATCAAGAGTACGGTCTCCTGAAAGCATAAAATCCGAGTTCATACTAAAGCCCTGTGTTTTTCCTGTGTTATATGCACCGGTTTGACTACCGTTCCAAGGGTATGCATTCCCCGGGAATGGTGTATTACCTAATGACACATACGAACCCCAGGACACCCGCTGTTTTCCCAAATCAGTATAGTAGTCAATCCCTGTTCGAAGCGTGGTTTTCAGCCATTCTGCTATCTGATAGCTTGCAGTAACATCGGCGTTGAAAATATCACGGGCCGACATGTTTATTTTTTCATACCTGTCGAAATAGGGATTATTTGATCCGCTTCGATACGTGTAATTTTGCACCTGATCTTTTATCATCCAATAGTTATCCTTATAATCCAGGATATTGAAATCTGAACCGGACCAGATAAGCAAAGAGTACATTGGGTCGTAGGAGGTGTAACCATTTGAGCCTAAGTTGGGAATAATTTTCTTTGAGTAAGACAAGTTGGAAGATAAGGTAAATTTATCCAGATTTATATCTCCACCCAGCGAGTAACTGTATTTATCCAACTTAGAATTCGGGTATTGTCCCTTATTCTCAACCCAGTTGATGGAACTTCGAACAGCCGAATTGCTTGATTTATAAGCTACACTAATATTGTTGTTAGTGGAGTAGCCTTGTTCCAAAAAGTTTTTAAAGTTATCTTTTCCTACGGGCAGGTATTCATAGTCTCTCCAATCCATTAAAAAAGGATCCCATTGATTCTGTATAGAGCCGTCCATCAACTGTCCCCAGGAACTATCTGAGGATTTGCTGTATGAATTATTTGTTCCTCGTCCATACATGGATTGTTTTTTGGGAATGGCTAAGAATCCCGCTGTGAACATTGTGTTGGTGGAAATGTCAACACTTACTCCTTCCGTGGATCCGCTTCCGTTTTTAGTTGTTATTAGTATGGCGCCATACATACCTTTTTCTCCGTAAAGTGCTGAGGCGGTTGAGCCTTTTAACACACTCATCGATTCTACATCGGCAGCAGAAATATCGCTCATTTTCTTATTGGTATAGGGCACTCCGTCAATTACTATGATTGGACTTTCACCACGTATAGTGATTGTGGGAGTAATACCAAAATCGGTAGAGTTTTTTACTAAAAGGCCTGAAACTTTACCAGTAAGCGAGGTTCCGATTTCGGCACCGGAAACTTTTTGTAATTCTTCTCCCGAAACCTGTTGTACTGAATATCCCAGAGCTTTTTGTTCACGTTTGATACCTAACGCAGTTACAACCAGTTCGGATAATGCTTTTACATCTTCCTGTATTGTAATATTCACAACAGTTTGATTTGTGACTCTCACTTCTTTCTTTTCGAATCCTACAGATGAAATCTGAAGTATATCACCAGCATCAGCTTCGAGTGAAAAGTCGCCGTTGTAATTGGTGATTGTACCGACTTTCGACCCTTTTGTCATTACTGTTGCACCTATTACAGGAACGCCTGATTCATCAGTCACATTTCCTGTTATTCGTTTAGCGGTAACTTGTTTATCAGCTTCTTTGGCTATCAGAGCCACAAAGTTGTTTCCTTCAAGTTTGTAGGTTATCTCGGAATTTCGTAGTAATGCATTCATTGTAGCATCAATGCCGGCATTGTTTACATTCAAAGAACTCATTTTGTCCAGTCCATTCAAGCCTTCGTTGTAAAAGAACCGATAAACGCTTTTCGATTCAATTACTTTCAGAATTTCTTTAATGGGTTTGTTTTGTTCATTAACTGTGATTTGCGCAAATAGATGAGGTGACATCACAACCATAAGCAAAAAAAGACAAAACTTAAGCCATGTTTTCCTCAAAATGCGGGTTTTCATTTTTCTTTCCATTTTAGAATAAATTAAATGTTGGTATTCTTGGTTAATTTATAGAGTATACAGTTTAAAAAATGTTTTCCGCTACTCGTGGATGAAGTATTTTTAATCTTTTTATCTGAAATTTCCGATTGAAATTCAGAAGTCAATTGCCCTGTTTTTTTTAAAAACATTTTTATTTTTTATTGCTGATTGTAATGCTGCAACATGCTCTTTTTTTCTTTCAAAATAACTTTTTGCCTGTCTATTTGATATGACACAGGTGATGTTAAGGTTATCAGATTCAGAACACTTTCCAGACTATTATTATCCACAGTACCGGTGTATCTTAGTTTCTTCAGTCGTTCTGTGGAAAAAATAATTTCCACATTGTAAATTCTCTGGATATTCCGGGCAATTTCAAATAGCGATTCATTCTCGAAACGCAATTCGTTGTGTATCCAGCCTGTAAAATCTACAGCATTAGTCACTGAACTTTGCCGGGTTGTTGCCAGCTCTCTGTCGTATTGTATCCGTTCGTTGGGTTTGAGTATGATTGAACCGTTCGGGGTGGTAACCCTGACTTTCCCGTGCATCAGAATTGATGATACGCTAACATCGTCAGTATAAGCTTTCACACCAAAGGCAGTGCCCAAAGCTTCAACTGTTATTTCATTGCTTCTCACCACGAATGGTTTATCCGGATTGGATGCCACTTCAAAATACGCTTCGCCGTCTAGCAACAATTCTCTTTTTTCAGTATTAAAATCGGAATTATATGTAAGTTCCGAAAGTGAATTTAGCCAAACCTTACTGCCATCCGGAAGTGTGATTGAAGCCTTCTGACCACGCTCTACAGACACAAGCAATGGTTCGGTAACGTTTTTATCAGACATAAACAGGTAGACTCCCAGCGCGGAAATAAATGGGAGAACAAACATTGCGGCAATGCGCATCCAGGTTTTAAGTCCCGAAAAAGCAGAACCTGAAGTTACTTTCGACTCATTTAATTCAGGTTCAGTTGGTTTTTCAATCCGGAGAGTGGTTTTTATATCATTGAACATCCTCAGTTGAAGCTCTTTATTCATGTTGTCCGGCGAATCAAGTATCTGTTTTTCGAGCCATTCTGAGATTTCAGTATTTTTGTTCACCCACTCGCACAGTGTCTTAACCTCATCGGGTGATGCAGTATTGAGAATATAACGTTCGAATATTTCGAAAAAATCTTCTTTTTTCATTTCCTGAAATGGTATCTTTTTACTAAGTAGTCGAGCCTTAAAAAGCCCATTTTCGTATTAAATTATTGTTGATTTGGTAAAACACAGCTTTTATCAAGTCAACAATTTGTATTTTAAATTCGAGC
>SAAL01000166.1 GCA_009929445.1 Bacteroidia bacterium | reverse complement strand
ATCACCCACGCACAATAGGAATTTTCAATAAAATTTGTAAATTTGACATTTTTACTGACCTACGGTGGTGGGTGCACTGCTCATGCAGGGCACACACACGCAATATAGCCAAAAAGGGTTTTAGTGGTATGCGAAGGTCATCGCCCGCATCAATTTCATTGTATTTTGATAGTGACGTTCTCCGCATTCCCTTTCTGGCCATATTGCCACCGTTACCAGCAAGCCAAAAAAAAGAATACAAAGAATTTCAGGGTATTACACGACTTTTAGACATTGACATTAACCAACAAGAAGAAAGAAATACAGTAAGACAAAAAGAAATTCAAAATTGAACTTCCTTTTTTATAATATCATCAGATATAATTATGTTGTCGATTAGTTTTAGCTTTAATTGGGAATTTATTACCTATTTAGTTGATTTGCAATAATTTTAGCCTGTTTTACACGGTCGGCCATACCAATACCGTCGCGGAAACTTCCGGCAAGTATCAGTCCCGGATAATCTCGTTCAATTGCTTCAATTGCCGCAAACCTATTTTCACTTTTTATATCATACTGAGCAATAGCATGTTGGTAACGGTGAATACGAATCAGATCTGGCTTAGCATCTGTTTTCATGGTTATTTTCAGCTCTTCGCAAACAAGTTGAGTCAATTCTTCATCAGAAAGTTGCAGTAATTTTGCTCTTTTCACACCCCCCATAAATACCGAAAGCAAGGCTCCACCTTGTGGAGCACGTTGGGAAAATATTGCCGATGGGAAAAGTACGCCAAGCACTTTTCGGTTGTCTTTTGATGACACTAATCCACCAAAAGCATCCAGTTTTATGCCCGTCCACTTGTTATATCCCACAGCTATTTGTATAACCGGTGCATAATTTGTTTGTGACAAATGGAGCATTAATTGGTTATCGACAAAAGGTAACACTTCGGGCAATGCATATCCACCAATCGTTGTAACGACCTTGGCTGAAATCGTTTTTATTTGTAATCCGGAACTATCAATGTACGTAGTGCAAAAACCATTATTTTCAGGATTGATAAAGGTTTGCTTGCAACCCAACCGAATATTTTCTGGTTTAACTTCCGCCGTCAACGTATCAATAAGACTTTTCAATCCACCCTGAACAGAAAACACTTCTCGGGTAACTTTATGTGTGTTCGAGTGAGATTGGTTCAGCTTTACTCCCTTGTGTTTGGCAATTGTACCCCGAATAAATCCGCCATGTTCGAACTCCAGTGCATACAATTTAGGCAAAGCATGACGAGTAATTATTGTGTACGGATCGCCCGCATAAACTCCCGACAAAAATGGATCTACCGCATAATCGAGAAAACTTTTTCCCAATCGCCGAACCACCATTTCGGCCACGGATTCATCAGGGTTACCGCCTTTCTTTCGCCACGGCTCACCAAGAATTCGGAATTTATCGTAAAGTGTAAAGAGTGGTGTTTTTATTGCCGATAAAAGCCCCGAAGGCAAAGCTTCCCAACGGTCTTTTTTCCAGATATAACGTTTATGAGCTTGTTTGTTTGCCGTTTCTAGATGACATTTTCCTTGCAAATCATCGAAAAGCTCCGCGAGTTCCAGCGTACCTAAAACACCTGTCGAAGGTCCGGTTTCGTAGGTAAATCCGCTCTCGGTAACCGAATTGATAACACCTCCTGTCCTGTTACTTTTTTCGAGTATCAACACATCTTTACCTGCTTTTTTCAGGTAATAAGCAAGTGTCAAGCCTGTAAGTCCAGCACCAATAATCACTATATCTTTTTCATTTTTTTTCATTTGATTGCGTAATAAATTCGTAAAACATCTTCACGAGATGCGGGTCGCTTTCGGGTATTTCAATTCTACAAATATCTTTTATCTCCAATTCGTCCAAACCCAAGGGAACCAGTTCCATATCCAGATCGTATCTCGTTTCAAGGTTCTCGTTGATAAAACTCAACGGGACAATAATTATTTCGTTGATTCCCTTCCCGGCAAGCTCTCGCAACTGCTCGTTGGTATAGGGTCGGGTCCATTCAATGCGTCCGATTTTCGATTGATAGCTTACGCTGTAAGGAAGATTTAGCCTTTGTGAAATCTGCTCTGCAGAGATGATCATTTTGTTAGTATAAGCATCTCCACGCTTTATAAATGATTGTGGTAGAGCATGAGCGCTGAACAAAAGATATGGTTTATTATAGCTCATTTCCTTTACTTTTGCATTTATTAGTTCCAACCAAAAATTTATAAAATACTCATTATCATAATAATCTTCTACAAATTGAAACTGAATAGCATTGAATTTTTGCTTCATTATATCAAGCGACGTCTGTACGCATCCGGTAGTGGAATAACTGGCCTGCGGATACATCGAAATTACGGTAATATCCTTGATTCCTTGTTTGTAAAGTTCAGCAATTTTTTCCGTTATAAATGGTTCAGAATAAGAATAGACACTACTCACAACATAATCATCATTAAGCATCTGTTGTAAATCGGCAGTCATTTTATTCATCGACTTTTGCAAGGGCGAACCGCCTATTTTCAGGTATTTCTGCCACGAGGATTTATAGCGCAAATTACTGATAATGCTGGAAAAGATAAACCGCACAAATGTTGGCGCATAAAGTATGGCTTTATCGCTGAACATTAGTTTCAGAAAGACTTTCATGCCTTTTTCCGAAACCGGAGCACCCATATTGGCCAATAAAACTGCTTTCATATTATTCGTTAAATAGTAGTTGAGTACTTATTGGTTACTGACACGAAATTTGGATCGAAAGCCACAGCCACATTCCGGACTATCAACATGCCTTCAGGCGTTACCGTAAGTTTGTTATCGGTCAACTCTACGAATTCATCCTCCATCAGCGTATTGATTTTTGATGTATTGAACTTCGTAATATTTAAAAAATCTTCGACAGAGCAATTAAACTTCGCAGCCATTTGTTCAATATCAAGCGCTCCGTTACACATAATTTGATTTATCGTATCGCGGATAATTGTATCTTCGTTCGACAGAACATATCCACGTTCAATTGCCAGATTACCAGCTTCTATCGCTTCTATATATGTATCATATTGCTTAATATTTTGGGCAAAACAACCGTTCAACTGACTTATGCCCGACGCACCAAATGCATACACCTGGCCAGTAGTTTTTTTTGTATTGTATCCCTGAAAATTACGGTGTAAATTCCCATTTTGTTTAGCAATGGCTAATTCATCATCTCGAAGCGCAAAATGATCCATGCCAATCACTTCATAACCATTCGCCGTAAGTTCGTTAATGGCATAAACTAACATTTCTAGCTTCTCGTCGGGAGTTGGGAAAGCATATTTATCCAACAGTTTTTGTGCTGCATTGAACCACGGAATATGTGCGTACGAAAATGTCGCAATTCTATCGGGTTTAAGCTCAATAATTTGTTGAATATTTTCCCGGAACGAAGCTAGTGTCTGTAAGGGCAAACCGTAAACCAAATCCAGATTCAGTCCTTTAAAACCTTTGGCTTTCATGTAGTTCAACATTTCACCAACATCATGCTTTGGCGCACGGCGATTGATAGCATCAAGCACTTCCTGGTGAAAATCCTGAATTCCCAAGCTGATGCGATTGAACCCCATTTGGTGCAACACATCCACATCTTCGAAGTCGAGATAAGCCGGACTGCATTCCATAGCTATTTCAGCGTAATCAGAAAAATTGAATTCAGAACGAAGCGCCGTCATAATTTCACGCACGTAATTCAAATCAATAGAATTGGGGGTTCCTCCTCCCCAACTTACTTGTGTTACAAGTCGCTTTTTATCAACAAATTGCGCAACATGACTGATTTCAGCGATTACTGCATCGATATATCTTTTTATTCTATCTTCGGATTGCGACAAAGCCGTATTGCATCCACAAAAATGACAACGTTGAGTGCAAAACGGAATATGGATATAAACGGAAATATTCTGTGGTTCAGCACTGTTAGATAATTTTATTTGTTCGATGAAATCATCTCCGTTGAAACCCATGTGAAATGAAGTTGCCGGTGGATAACTAGTATAGCGCGGAACAGCAACATTATATTTTTGAAAGAGATTTTCTGAAATTTTCATTGATACTTTGTTTTAGTTAGTTTCAATTGCTTTTTTGTTGGGCAAAGCATTTTAGTACATGACAAAAATTATATAGCGATATAATTATTTGATAATCAGCAAAATAACTGCCTTTTTATTTGGTAAAGACCTTGAAATTTTGTGTCTT
>SAAL01000165.1 GCA_009929445.1 Bacteroidia bacterium | reverse complement strand
TTCTTTGCCGATTTCATTTTCCGTAAAAGTAATTTCCGGAGTAATTTCTTTCTTATTAGTCTGAAAATCCCACGTGTAGCCGGTCAGGCTTTTGTAACCGCAATAATAATCCAAACTGGAATGACCAAATTCCGGAACAGCATTCCACGCCGTAAGGTGGTTTGAATGGATAATTTCAGAAGGCAGAACGGTGAAATTATCTTTGAAAGTGACTTTCAGAACTGTAAGTGGAGTAACCCTGGAATTGTTGGGAACATGGATTCGGACTGAATTATTTTTCCGGTTTTTGGTAAAACGACATTTAGCTCTGGAAGAAAGCACTTCGATAGTTGCTATTTTTCCTGAAAACCCACTCAAATTGATGGATTGATTGTCGTTTTTTACAAACAGGTACAAGTTGTTATTTTTGGTTGTGATATCGCCCCACGAAAATGCATGTGGAAAAGGATTTGCTTTGGAGGCATATATTGCTTCGGAGTTGGAATGAATCCATTCTCCCATATTTTTCAGTACTTCACTTTCAAATTCAACTACAAAACCATCGCCTCTTGGTCCGATATTCAGAAGGTAATTTCCACCACGGCTGATGACTTTCACTAAGCTGGCAATTTTTTCATTTACTTTTTCCTGCACGCTTCCTCTTTTTTGCCATGAGCGATAACCCCATGTTTCGTCAAACATAGATGCGGCCGTTTGCCACGGAACACTGATTTTGTAATCAGGATATTCGTTGTCAGCCATCACGCTGAAATCCACGTAGTTATTGCCCAATCGTCCGCTAATCATGCATTCTGGCTGCAGGCGGTTCACAAGATCGTAGAGGCCTTTGCTCTGCTCGGGAGTGAGCGAACCCATGTCAAACCAAATTTCGGAAATTGGGCCGTAACTAGTCATGATTTCTTCCACCTGTTTCAGATTGAATTGATAATGTTCGGGCGTGAGCAGATCTGCATTGTGGCTGGAAATGGGGTAGGCCTGCGGAAAATTCCAGTCGATCAGCGAAAAATACACGGCAAAATCAATTCCGCCCCTTTTGCAGGCTTCTGCAAGTTCTTTCATTAAATCTCGCTTGTAAGGTGTCGCATCCACGATATTGAAACCGGTGTGTTTCGAATGGTACATGCAAAATCCGTCGTGATGCTTCGATGTGAAAACAATGGAGCGCATGCCTGCTTTTTTGGCAAGATCTACAATGCTGTCGGGATTCCACTTTACCGGATTGAACCGACGCGCAGTGTTGCCATACCAGTCGCTGAAAATACCGGCAAACGACTGAATCTGTTCGCTGTAACCTCTCGTTACAGGTTTTCCATCATACACACCACCGTAAACGGAGTAAAGTCCGAAGTGGATAAACATGGAAAATTTCTGGTCGAGCCATTGTTGAGAGGGCTTTTGTGCGGAAGTGAAAAGAATTCCCGCAAAGAGTAAAAAGAAGGTGAATCGTTGTTTCATAGTTCAGATTTGTTGTTTTGCTGTTTCTGATATGCAAAAGTAATGAATTTTACTTGCATAATTCTATTTTAACTTCTTTCCGAAAATCAATTGTCCGGAATGCTTAAATGTCTGCTTCTGTGATTAAATCAAAATTAAATCAAGTATAATTCAAACATTTTGTAATAAAATTTGCCTGTAATGTGAAAAATATATACTTTTGCGCCCTGTAAACCATAAAAAACGTTGTAATCAAAAAACAGAAATTTATATGAACGAGGTGACAAACAAAATTAAAACATTCTGTACCGATACGGGCATTTCTGAAGAGGAACTGGCCGAACGCACAGGACTTTCTCCAGAGCAGATAAAAATGATAATCGCCGGTGATAATATTCCTTCACTGTCGTCACTGATAAAAATTGCGCGGGCGCTGGGTGTAAGGCTGGGTACATTTCTGGACGACAGCGAGAACTTCGGACCGGTAGTAAACCGCAGTGCCGATCACCAACAGGCAGCCACTTTCTCCAGCCAGCTATCCACAGCCAATTCGCACATGGATTTTTTCTCGCTGGCATCGCGCAAGGCAGGTCGTCACATGGAGCCGTTTCTTATCGACCTCAAGCCGTCGGCCGGAGGCGAAAAAGTGTCCTCCTCGCACGAAGGAGAGGAATTCCTGTTTGTGCTGAGCGGATCTGTACTGGTAAAATACGGCCGCGATAACTTCATCCTCTACCAGGGCGACAGCATTTACTACGACTCCATTGTAGATCACCTGGTGACCACTGCCACCGACGAACCGGCACAAATTCTCGGGATTGTATATTCTCCTTTCTGATAAGAACGAATTACACGAATTGAAACGAATTATGGCGAATGATGGCGAATTACACGAATGAATACGAATTTCTGAGTCTTTTTCTGAATTCAAATCTGCACAATGCAACCAAACATTCAAACAACCAAACAACCAAACATCCAAACAATCAAACATTTAAACTTAATAATTAATGCATCTTTCCGACAGAACACTGAGCGACTGGCTTGAGTACTGGGCAGCCGAATCGCCCGATAAGGAATATATCGTTTATTCCGACCGCAACCTGCGTTTCAGCTGGAAAACCTTCAACGAACGTGTGGACAATATGGCCAAAGGGCTGATAGCAATTGGGGTAACCCGCGGAACGAATGTAGGGATATGGGCACAAAATGTACCCGATTGGCTGACTTTCCTCTATGCTACCGCCAAAATCGGTGCTGTTGCTGTCACGGTAAACACAAGCTACAAATCCGAAGAAGTGTCCTATCTGCTCAAGAATTCTGATATGCACACCCTTTGCATGACCGACGGAGCTGCCGGAAACAATTATACGGATATTATTTACAATCTGGTGCCCGAACTGAAAACCACTCAACGCGGCAAGTTCAGAAGCGAACGCTTTCCGGAACTGAAAAACGTGGTTTATATCGGGCAGGAAAAGTATCGGGGAATGTACAACACGGCCGAAATTCTGCTGTTGGGGAATAACGTGGATGACGATGAATTCAAACGGCTTCGAGCTTTGACTTGCTGTGAGGATGTGGTCAATATGCAATATACCTCGGGCACAACCGGATTTCCGAAAGGAGTTATGCTCACACATTACAACATAGTGAACAACGGTTACCTCACCGGAGTACACATGAAGTTTACCCCCGATGATAAATGTTGTATATGCGTGCCGTTGTTTCACTGCTTCGGTGTGGTGCTGGCCACCATGTGCTGCCTCACTCACGGCAGCACGCAGGTGATGGTCGAAAAATTTGATCCGCTTATTACCCTTGCATCCATTCACAAGGAACGGTGTACGGTGCTTCACGGTGTGCCCACCATGTTTATTGCGGAGCTCAACCATCCCATGTTCAGCCTTTTTGACATGAGTTCGCTACGTACCGGAATAATGGCCGGAGCACTTTGCCCCATTGAGCTGATGCGACAGGTGAACGAAAAAATGTTTATGGACATCACCAGCGTGTACGGCATGACCGAAACTTCGCCCGGAATGACACAAACCCGCGTGGACGATTCGTTTGAAGTACGCTGTACCACTGTGGGCAGAGAATACGAGTTTACCGATGTGAAAGTACTCAATCCCGAAAACGGCGAAGAATGTCCCCCGGGAGTTCAGGGAGAAATCTGCTGCCGGGGCTACAACGTGATGAAAGGATATTATAAAAATCCTCAGGCTACTGCGCAGGTAATTGATTCAAACGGATACATGCATTCGGGTGACCTCGGAGTGAAGGACGAGAATGGAAATTATCGTATTACAGGACGCATTAAAGACATGATAATTCGCGGAGGTGAAAATATATCGCCCAAGGAAGTGGAAGATTATCTCTATAAAATTCCGCAAATCAAGGATGTGCAGGTTGTGGCAATAGCTTCACCCAGGTATGGCGAAGATGTAGGTGCTTTTATCATTCTGAAAGAGGGAGCTGAACTTACAGCCGAAGATGTACGCGATTTCTGCAAAGATCACATAGCCCGATACAAAATTCCGCGTTACGTGTTCTTTATCGAGCACTTTCCCATGACAGGCAGCGGCAAAATACAAAAGTTTCGCCTGCGCGAAATGGCACTGGAACTGTGCGAAAAGCAGGGAATAGAAATAATCTGAAAACCGGAAGAAAATTTAAAATGATAAATGCAGGGTAATTCCTGCTTTTATTTTGAATTCGTCATGACTTTTAAAACATAGAGATCAATAGTCTTATTTTATTTAATTTTCGTGCTGTTTTAAATGATTTCGATAACAATAGTTTAAAAATATCGAAGATATTT
>SAAL01000069.1 GCA_009929445.1 Bacteroidia bacterium | reverse complement strand
AACTGAAGGATTTCACACAGGTCTTCTTCGTCGTCGACGACTAAAATTTTGTAAGGATTCACGTTTTGAAGTTAGAAGTTAGAAGTTAGAAATCAGAAGCTTGTCTGCCTCTGGCAAGCAGGCAAATCAGAAATAAGTCAACAGTGAATTTGCCTGATTTTTCATATAAATTTCACTGCAAAGTAACTTTCTTTATATTTCGATGACATGTAATAGATATTACAAATGTATGACAAAAAACCGGAATCCGGATTTTCTTTAAACAAAAAAAACAGCAGTCAGAAACCGCTGTTTTTTTTTACTGTTTAATTATTACAGAATTACTTTGCTTCGAGAGTAATTTTCCCACTTTTCACACCTTTGGCAGTGGCTTCCAGTGTAATGCTGCCTGTTTTTTCGATACTCTGCACCAGGGCGGTAAGTTGTCCGCTGAAGAGTTTCATCTTCGGAGCCTGAAAGCTTTCGAGACTGGCCGGATTTCCGTTTGCTACAGCTTTGAAGATACCCGAACCTTTTACATTGAAGCTGATTTCGCGCTCATCGGTCGGGCAGAAATTCCCGTCCTTATCTACTATTTTCACATTCACGAATGAGATATCTTTTCCGTCGGCTGTAATGGTGCTTCTGTCGGCTTCCAGTACAATGCGGTAGGGTTTCCCTGCTGTTTTCATTTCTTTTTCAGCCACCGCTTTGCCGTTTTCATCATAAGCCACCACTTTCACCGTTCCGGGTTGATATTTGGTTTCCATCCACATCAGGCGATACCGTTTCTGTCGGTCGAAGTTCTTTTTAGCCATATCATTATCACTTCCGTCACGTTTGATGCTCAGGTCTTTGGTACGTTTTCCCTGACTTACTCCGTTGATAAAAAGTTCGGCCGAAGGATAACTGGTATAAACAAATACCGGCGTAACCTCTCCTTCGCGTCCCTTCCAGTTCCAATGAGGCAGGATGTGCAGGGTTTTCTCGTCCTTGTTCCAGTGGCTGCGATACAGGTAGAACCGATCCTTGGGAATACCGGCTAAATCGACTATACCGAACAGAGAACTATGGCTGGGCCAGTTGGTATAATACGGTGTGGGTTCACCCAGATAATCGAAGCCTGTCCATACAAATTCGCCAATAGCGTAAGGCAAATCTTCGTGCTGAATGAAATCATCTTCGGGGAGATTGGACCAGCTGCAATGTTCCACATCGTAGGATGACGACTGATGATCGTCGTACTGAGCCATTGATTTGCGTTCAACGGGGAATTTATATACACCCCGCGAACTTACCGTGGATGCAGTTTCGCTGCCAAGTACAATCTGCTGGGGTAATTTCTTGTAATTCTCATGGTATAAATGAGGGCGATAGTTGAACCCGGGCACGTCGAGCAACGCTGCAAAATTATTGCCGGTCACGGCGTTCGGATTGTCCATTCCGTTGGTTACGGGGCGTGTTGGATCTTCGCGGTGGCATATATCCTGCAGAAAACGGTTGCGTTTCGGGCCCAAATCTCCATTTCCCTGCTCGGGCACTTCATTTCCCACACACCACATTACCACCGAGGGATTATTACGGTAGTGATGCAACATATTTACCATGTCTTTTTCGGCCCATTCGTTCCAGAAAAGATTGTATCCGTTGGCTACTTTCGGCATTTTCCACTCGTCGAAAGTTTCCACCATGAGCATCATCCCCATTTCATCGCAGGCGCGAACCAGCTCGGGTGCGGGCATGTTGTGCGAAGTACGGATGGCATTCACACCCATATCTTTCATAATGCGTACCTGACGACGGATGGCCGCATCGTTCACTGCAGCTCCGAGAGGTCCCAGATCGTGGTGATTACACACTCCCTGAAATACCGTTTTCTTTCCATTGAGATAAAATCCGTCGTTGGGTCGAACTTCGATGGTGCGGATGCCGAAAGTAGTGGAGTATTTGTCAACCTGCTTTCCATCGGCAAAAAGTGTGGATATGGCCTTGTAAAGTACAGGTTCGGCTGTTGACCACAGTCGTGGATTCTCAACGATTACATCCTGGTTGAATTCATTTTCATCGTATCTGGTCAGTTGTGTTTCATTTTTAGCTACAACAACACCCGTTGGACTTACAATATCCGTTGACAGACGGTAGTTAACATTCGGCGTATTATTGCCTTGCAACCTGGTGCGAATATTCACCTTTGCAAAATCCTGCCGTACAACCGGCGTAGTCACATAGGTTCCCCACACGGGAATATGCACTTCATCGGTAATGACTACATGCACATTGCGATACAATCCGGCTCCCGGATACCAGCGCGACTGCTCGTTCCGGTTTTGCAGCCGTAGGGCAAGCACATTGGGAGTATTGTCGCGGTTAAGGAAATCGGTTATGTCAAAATGGAAAGAATTGTACCCGTAAGGCCACTCTCCCACTTTCCTGCCGTTGACAAAAACCTGCGAGTTGGCCATGGCACCGTCGAAAATGACAGTTACCCGTTTTCCGGCTTCGTAAGCCGGCAGATTTCCGGTATTGCGATACCAGCCAACACCTACAAACGGTAGTCCACCGGTTCGTCCGGCGTGTTCCATCGCTTCTTTCTGACCGTCCTGTGAGATGGCCACGTTTTGCTGATCGTTGTGAATGCTGAAGGGCCCGTAGATAGCCCAATCGTGAGGTACAGTTACGGTTTGCCATTTGCTGTCATCGTAAGCTGCATTTTTTTGTTCCGGTTCATCGGTTCGAATGAATTTCCAGTTCTTTTCGAGCAGATATTCGGTGCGGTTTTGTGAATACATATTCAGCACCAGAAATGTAGCAAGCACGATAAATACTGAAGTTTTTTTGATCATAATGAATTGATTTTTTATTAGTATTTCATTTTTTTAGGGAGTACAAATATAACTAAATCATTTGATTTTTGAAAATCGGGGAAGAAACCGTGACAAACGCGAAAAAAAATCGCACCGAAAAATCTGGTGCGATTCAAATAAAGCGTATTTATTTTTTTACATTAAAGTTGTTTCAGCTTCACATTGAGAAGATTATGCGTACCCGGTTCAATTTCAACCACCTGATCTGCGTAAGAAATCATACTGATGGTTATTTTGATTTTTTCACCTTTGGCATCTTTGATGTCGAAATTTCCATCCAGGTCCGAATAGATTTTTTGCCCGTTGACTGAAATCTCAGCACCTGCTAATGTCTCATTTGTGACAGCGTCAATAACCCGTCCGTTGATTGCATTTTTTTGTACGCTTACTTCGGCGTTTGCTTTTGCATCTGCTTCTGTTTTTACCTTATTTGCAGCATTCAGACTGATGATAGCCAGAGAGAAAATGGCGAAGAAAAATATTTTTTTCATTTTGATAAATATTTCGTTATTAACTGATGCAAAATTAAACCGACTGTGTTACAAAACAATGACGAAATTTATACAATAAAATGAAAAATGTGTGACGAAATACTACATAAACATCCCATTGGCATACATCCAGATGACGTAGCGGATAAATTTACCCAACAACATGGCTATGGCTACCACCCACCAGCGGCCCTGGAAAAATCCGGCAGCAACGGCTATCACATCACCCACAAACGGGACGAATGAGAAAAACACAAACCAATCGCCGTAGCGGCTGAATTTTTCAACAAATCTCTCTACTTTTTCTTTTTTGATATGAAGGAACTTCTCCACCCACTCTATTTTGCCCAACCGACCGATGTAAAAACTTGTCATACCTCCCAGCCAGTTGCCTGCAGTGGCCACCAGTACACACGTCCACGGATGGAGCCCACCGAAAACCATGGCCGAAAAAACCACCTCTGAACTGAACGGTACAACGGTAGCCGCCAGAAAAGATGCTATAAAAAGCCCGAGATACCCCCACTCTGCAAAGTCAAACATAAAAAAATCAGATAATGATGATATAAAATGCGAATAAAAAACTCAATGCGACCAGTGCGATGAAAACAATGAAATTAAACAGATTTCTGATAAGGGTAAAAGTATATGCAGTAAAAACGGAGAAAAACATCGCTATGAGCGGCAAGTAGGATATATAATTTGAAAAACGCAGGACAAAAAGCATGGCTACACCGAAAAACAGCAATTTGAGAAAATTCAGTTCATTGCGGGCCTGAATGCTATCCTGACGGGATTTGGCAATCATCTGTACAAGTGATATAGCAACGATAAGAATCATCAAAAGGACATAAATAATAGCTGGAATATTCTCGTAGTGAAAAACAGAATACCGGTAGAAAAAAGCCGGGATGTCGGACACAAATCCCTGTTCGTTGAAAATAAAGAAAATGACACTCAGATACAAAATCCAGGGAGTGACAAAACCGAATACAGAAGCAAAAAACACCCTGGGTGAAAAACATTTCAGAAAAAAATAACCTATCCAAAAGAGCACAATCAGATAAGCGTAGTCAGGCACCAGAAACGTGCTGAGTGCCAGCAGAAAAAATGACAGAAATGCCTGCTCCACGCCGTTCGGCATCTTATACATGACAAGACTCATAAAAACAGCCAGCAATACAAAAAAAGCAGCCAGATTAGCTACGTAATTGCCATGTAAGGGCAGCCAGCAAACCGACACCAACAGATAAACGAATGTGGGCAGAAAAGTGCGCGTACGGATGAATGAAAACCTGTTGTTCATCTGCGCTATAACCATTGAATTAACCACCACGATGGCGTAACTCAACAGGTAAGCTGCCAGCGACTGCGACGAAAGAAAACTTTCGGCTATACTCCCTATCTTGCCGGGCATAGGGTAAGGATATTTGTAGATAATATAAAATAACATCCAGATAACAAAACTGACCACGTAGATAAGCGCAGTGAGCGGCAAAGAGGGAACAATGAGTTTCTGGAGGTCTGATTTCATGACTGGAATATCGGATTATCCGTTGAGAAAACAAAATTACACATTTTATATGAAGTTAAATCATTTCCTCAGCAGAAATTGCACAAAAAAAGAGACGCTGCAAGCAACGTCTCTCTTCATATTCACATAGCAGGGCACAGAAAAACCTATTTCAGACCGCGCTTAATAAGCAATGCGTCCGGATTCGGATCGGCTCCGCGGAACGTGCGGTAAAGTTTCATCGGTTCTTCGCTGTCACCTTTTTCGAGGATGTTTTTACGGAAAGCAGTAGCCACTTCCTTGTTATAAATATCGCCGGTTTCCTTGAAAGCCTGATAAGCATCGGCGTCGAGCACTGCTGCCCAGGTGTAGCTATAGTATCCGGCAGAGTATCCGCCTTCAAAAATATGTTTGAAAATCGGGCTCTTGTAGCGCACTATAATCTGAGGTATCATGCCCATTTTATCCATGCTTGCTTTTTCAAACGCGTTCACATCGATATCGGAGGTATCTTTTTTCACGTGGTAATCCATATCCAGGATAGAAGCCGACAGCAATTCGGTATTCACAAATCCCTGATTAAATGTTCCGGCTTTTCTGATTTTATCCATCAGTTCCTGAGGCATCACTTCGCCGGTTTTGTAGTGAAGAGCATAGGTTTTCATCACTTCTGGTTCCCAGCACCAGTTTTCCATGATTTGCGAGGGCAATTCCACAAAGTCGCGTGCTACATTGGTGCCCGAAAGACTCGGATAGGTAGAGTTTGCGAGCAGTCCGTGCAACGCGTGTCCGAATTCGTGGAAGAGTGTTTCCACTTCGTCCATGGTAAGCAGCGAAGGTTTATCGGCTGTGGGTTTGGTGAAATTACCCACATTTACGATTATCGGACGCTGATTCACACCGTCTTTGATATACTGTTCCTGGAAATTGCTCATCCAGGCACCCACCGTTTTACCCGCACGGGGGAAATAGTCGGTATAAAGAATTCCAATCAGTTTTCCGTCGGCATCGGTTACTTTAAATACTTCTACGTCCTTGTGATAAACGGGCATTCCCTCCAGTTTTTCATACTTCAGTCCGAATAGTTTTGTGGTCAGATCGAACACACCTTTTCGCACATTTTCAAGCTTGAAGTAGGGCCTCAACTGTTCTTCGTCCAAATCAAATTTTGCTTTACGCAGTTTTTCGGTATAGAACCACCAGTCCCACGGTTCGAGTTTTTCGCCTTTACCTTCTGCGTCCATCAGTTTCTGCAGTTCGGATGCTTCAGCCTTTGCTTTGGCTACTGCCGGCGTCCATACTTTGTTCAGGAAGCTGTAAACCGCATCGGGAGTTTTGGCCATGGTGTTGTCAAGAATAAACGCTGCAGGACTCTCGAAGCCCAATAATTGAGCTTTTCTCACCCTGAGTTTCATTATTTTATTAATCACCGGCTTGTTGTCGTTTTGGTTATCGTGATTACAGCGGTCCACGTAAGCCATAAGCAGCTCTTTGCGCAGTTCGCGGTTCTCACCGTACTGAAGCACGGGTATGAAACTTGTCTTAGAGGTTGTGAAAAGCCATTGACCTTCTTTTCCTTCTTTTTTAGCTTCTTCGGCAGCTGCCTCGATGATGCCTTCAGGAAGTCCTTTCAATTCTTCTTTGTTGGTCACAAATTTTTTGAACGCATTGGTTTCGGCCAGGATATTCTGCCCGAAAGTCAATTCGAGTGTGCTCAGTTCCTTGTTGATTTCGCGCAACTGTGCTTTTTGTTCTTCATTGAGGGCAGCGCCACTGCGTATGAATCGTTTGTAGATTTTCTCCAGCACACGGTCCTGTTCGGGTGTAAGTCCCAGCGTGGCTTTGGTGTCGAAAATGGCTTTTAC
Organism: Bacteroidia bacterium; assembly: GCA_009929445.1. Taxonomy (GTDB): domain Bacteria; phylum Bacteroidota; class Bacteroidia; order Bacteroidales; family Paludibacteraceae; genus UPXZ01. Next base: position 14,450 of record SAAL01000069.1, on the reverse strand, counting down.
CCGTTGAAACAGTTTGTCGTTCAGGTAGATATTATCGCTGTGTTCGGTAAGTTTCGGGGTTACGATTTTGGCAATAGAATCCATTTCATCGTTTGTTTCGGCCGACTGAAGATTTGAAAATACGGCACTGACCTTGCTGAGCAACTCGCCGCTGTATTCCATTGCTTCAATAGTGTTGGCAAAAGTCGGAGCTTCGGGATTGGAGGCAATTGAATCGATTTCTGCCTGATGTTGTTTGATGCCTTCTTCAAAAGCAGGCAGATAGTGCGCATTTTTGATACTTTCGAAAGGCGGTGCCTTGTACTCGTTTTTATAATCCGAGAAAAAAGGATTGTCCGATTTTTCAGACTTACCGGTGCATGCAGTTACGATTGTTCCAATCATCATAATTAAAAATAGTTTTTTCATAACTTTTATTTTTTACAGTATTATTATTTAAGAATATATTTTACAAAATTATTCATATTTTTTTATTATTAACGTAATTTACAGCAAATTGTTGACTGTTTGTTTATCTTTTTTCAGTTGTTCAACCAGCTCGTCAATTCCGTTGAATTTCATTTCGTTGCGTATGCGGTACATGCATTCTACATTGATTTGATGGTCGTATATATCAGCCCCGAAATCAATGATATGGACTTCCATGCTGAGTGAATTGCCGGCCGAAAAGGTGGGTCTGTATCCGATATTCATCATGCCTTTGTATTTTCGGCCTTTCAGATACACATAAACGGCATATACTCCGGTGGCGGGAATAATTTTTTCCTTGCTGTCAAACCAGATATTGGCGGTTGGGAATCCGATTTTCCGTCCGTTTTTATAACCGCCGATTACTTTTCCCAAAAACGTATAGGGATAAGTGAGCAATGTATTTGCCAGGAGAATATCACCTGCTTCGAGCGCTTTTCGGATTTGCGAACTGCTGAAATGTTCACCTCTGTCCAGTACGAATTGTTCGGCGCGGATTACATTCATACCCAGTGCTTTACCATAGTTGTAATACTCTTCGTATCCTTCTTCGCGGTTGTGACCGAAGCGGTGGTCGTGTCCTACGAAAAGTGTTTTCACATGCAGGCGTTCGTGCAGAACCTGCGTGATGAATTCTCTGGCCGACAGTTGTGCCAGTTGCTGCGTGAAATTCAATACCACGCAGGCATCCAGTCCCGTTGTTTCGAGTTGGAGGAGTTTTTCCTCCAGGGTGGTAAGGAGTCGTGGCTGGAAATCGCTTTTGAGAATCTTGCGTGGATGTTCGCTGAAAGTGATTGCCACCGAAATGCTTTGCCCGGTGCGCGCCCTGTTATTCACTTCGTTGAGCAAAAACCGATGGCCGCCGTGCACTCCGTCGAAAAATCCTACTGTAGCCACACACTTATCCCAGGGTACGGAATCGTTGTTTTTATAGATAAACACTTTTTTATTTACAATTTATTGATTTACAATTTACAAAGCCAGAATTTTACTGAACAGGGGTTCTCAACCACTGATAACCTGACATTTAACTATTTGACTGTTAGATATTTAATTCTATTAACTTTCCGGGAAATTCCCAATCCTTTACGCTGGAAAAGGGTTCGATATATTCCGTTTGGAAGCCAAGTTCGCTTGCCGTGTTGATATTGTGTATGCCATCATCCAGAAACAAACATTCTTCGGCTTTGAGCCCTGCATCGGCGAGCAGTGCCACGAAAATTTCTGCAGAAGGTTTAGCAAGTTTCATTTCGTACGACAGATAGCATTTATCAAAAAAGTCGGTGATACGATATCCATTCACATCAAACATTTTTTCGGAATAGCGGAATGACAAATTATTCGTGTTGCTAAGCATCAAAACCTTGTATTTTTTTCTTAATTCCATCAGCAAATCCAGTTTTTCTGCCGGTATTCCCACCAATAACGACGTCCAGGCGTAATCTATCTGTTCGTCGGTCACCTTCAGGGTGGCATTTTTTCTTATCTCTTCCCTGAATTGTTCGTCGGAAATCTGCCCCATCTCGTAATCAAGAATAAACCCCCGCTGAAGCGTAGTGTTTATGAGATTGTGCATATTATTGATTCCGAGATTTTCAAAATTCCGAATGCACAGTTCCCAGTCCAGATCAACAATCACACCTCCCAAATCGAATATTACCGTAGTTACGTTCTGATATTTTGTCATTTTTCTAAAAAATATGAAATATTATTTTTGGAGTTATTCAATTTTTATTACTTTTGCACTCACTTTGCAAAGATAATATATTTTTTGTAAATGTCGGGCCCATAGCTCAGTTGGTTAGTAGCACCTGACTCATAATCAGGGGGTCACTGGTTCAAGCCCAGTTGGGCCCACAAATTAAAAATCAAGGTTTTACACATAATGTGTGAAACCTTTTTTTATCTTTGTTGAACTATTGTTGAAACTATGCAGAAGCAAATGATAGGATTTTTCAGTAAAAAACTTCAAAAATTCTACGTTGGAGTTACTCAGCATGAAACTATAATGAGATTTGACAGATATAACTTATTTCAATTTTGAAAAGAACCGACCCATATCAACTTTCATAGATTGGAGTCTGTTTTTTACAACCCATCATTAAACTCAATTTGATTTCGAATGTTGTATAAAAAACTCCGATTCAATGGCAGTAAAAAGAAAAATTTTCAAAAAAAGTATCCACTCAATAAAAGAAATAGCTCAGAATGTATTCGTGCTCAGTTTTGCGCGCAATTTTGAATTCAGAGCAGGACAAGTAGTGGCTGTCGATGTAGTTACCGACGGTGAGCCGCGCCTGTACAGCATTGCAAGCGGGGAGCTGGACGAATACATCGAAATTCTTTTTGATGAGAAACCCGACGGGAAGCTTACTCCCAAACTATCCGCATTACTTCCCGGTGATACAATTTATGTATCCGAACCATTCGGTAACTTTATCTGCAACGACGAATCGGCCTGGTGGATAGCTTCGGGCACGGGTGTTGCTCCGTTTGTTTCCATGGTCCGTTCGGGACAGGAAATCGGGAAAATCCTCATTCACGGAGGCCGGTACGATGAAAATTTCTATTTTTCGGATTTGCTCGAAAATAAACTTTCCGGAAACTACATCCGCTGTGCCACGCAGCAAGCTGATAGTGCCTATTACAAAGGAAGACTGACCGGCTGGCTCAGGGAACAATCGTTTTTGCCAACCGAATTAAAATACTACCTTTGCGGAAGTCCCGAAATGGTAGTAGAAGTCAGAGACATACTGATTTCCAGACACATACCTTTCGGTCAGATTATTTCAGAAACCTATTTTTAGTCAATAAAAAAATGGATAAACAACCTCTTTTCGGCTTATCTCTTCAAAAAATCAAGTATGTAGTCGCTTCACTGGCATTGCCGTCGTTTACAGCCACACAAATCACCGACTGGCTTTATAAAAAGCACGTGAGTTCGATTGACGAAATGACCAATCTGTCCAAAAAAGCGCGTGAGCTGCTGAATGAAAAGTTTATCGTCGGGCTTACAGCTCCTTCCAACGTTCAAATCTCAACGGATGGCACAAAAAAGTACCTTTACCCTACGGCTACCGAAAAATTTGTAGAAGCTGCCTACATACCGGATGAGGACAGAGCCACGCTTTGTGTTTCGTCTCAGATTGGCTGTAAAATGGGATGTTTGTTTTGCATGACCGGTAAGCAGGGCTTTCAGGGCAATCTTACAGCAGGCGAAATTGTAAACCAGATACAATCGTTGCCCGAATTCGAAAATCTGACCAACATCGTGTACATGGGCATGGGTGAACCGCTGGACAACCTGCAGCCCGTGCTTGATAGCCTCGAAATTCTGACTGCATCGTGGGGATACGGCTGGAGTCCGAAGCGGATTACTGTTTCCACCATCGGGGTCATTCCGGCCATGCAAACGTTTCTGAAACAAAGCAACGCTCACCTTGCCGTGAGCATGCATACTCCTTTTGACGACGAGCGGAAAAGAATCATGCCTATACAGAGTGTGTATGGCATCTCCGAAGTAGTTTCAGAATTGAGAAAATGGGATTTCAGTCATCAGCGGCGTGTTTCGTTTGAATACATCATGTTCAAAGGGGTAAATGACACACCCCGCCATGCCAGAGAAATAGTACGTCTGCTGGAAGGAATAAGGTGCCGCATCAACCTGATTCGTTTTCACCCGATTCCTGACACTGCGCTGGAAGGCACTCCTTACAATGTCATCGTGGAATTTCAGAATATGCTCAAAGCCAGGGGAATGACTGTAACCATTCGCGCTTCGCGGGGTGAAGATATATACGCTGCCTGCGGAATGCTATCCACCAAAGAACTGGTAAAAAGGCAGCAGGAACCGGATTTTTAATTGGTGGGCATCTTTTTAAAATGATTATCCGCAAAAATGTCCTGACATATCATTAGTTGCCAAGCCTTTTAAGGCGTGGGTATGAATCTCAGGTCATCCTGCGGATAATCTTTTTTTAATAATCAACTTTCGCAAATGTAAGTAGTTGTAATTAAGGTATATACAATTATGCTTACAATTTTCTACTTGCGATGACCTGTCCCCCTCTCCTTGGGAGAGGGGTTAGGGGAGAGGTCGAACGATATGAATCTTTTAACGATCAATTTTGTATAAACATCTGATAGTCAAGATGTTTGATTTTATATTAATCAGTATTTCAGGTATTTATATGCTTGCTAAAGTCAAATTAATAATCAAACTCAATACGATATTCGCTCTTATTTCCGGCACCATCCGTAGCTCTGAAAATCAGTTGATGTAATTGCCCTTTCGTAAGCCTCGATGAATCAAAAACATACGTATAGGTGGTTGATTTTACATCGTTGGAGAAAAGTGCAAATTTTCCGTCAATTTCACCGCGGTAAAAAGAAATTCCACTTTTTTCATCTTTCAGCGTAATGTTGATGCGTCCGTTTTTCACCCAATCGGACGGTGCTACCGGACTAATTACGGGAGCTACAGTATCGCGTGATATAGCATAGCGGCCTCCAAGTTCGTTGATGGCGACTTCTATCCCGCCGTTTTTATATTTTCCTCCCATCCATTCCTCTTCTCCTTTTTTGTTAATTTCTATTATTCCAAATCCCGTGGTATCTTTTCGGGCTTTATCGTTCATTTTGAGCCACATAATTGCACTCCGGTGAAGCGGAACAGGCTTGTTATTTACCTGATAAACATCTGAATAATAGATTAAAGACGCCCACTGCCTGTGATTGTAACAAATATCAGTGTAAAGATTTCCCATTGGAATCGAAAGCATAAAGTCAGCATTTGTAAACCAGTTGCTTAACAATACAGACATACGGTTGTCACATACAGGCACCGGAGGAATCGCTTGTTTTTGCCCTTTTATAACAAATGAATAGGTAGTTTTATTGCCATAATGGTCTGAGAGTTCATAACGGAGGTTGTAATTTCGTTCTGCGCTTATGTTGATGTATCCGTTGTTGATTGTTTCGTACAAAGTAAGTGTATTGCCCGGCTCCACAAATGATTTCATAAAGAACGATTTATTGTTGCGCCAGTCTTCGAAATCGACAAAGGAATTGATCATCCGAGTTTTGTCAAACGGGAAACGATTCATGGAACTTCGGAAAACAGGCACACCATCCACAAAAAGAGCAACATTTTCCACGCCCAACACACTTCCGGTTTCGTTCATGCGGTCATACGCCTTCACTCCCATCCCAATTGTTCCCCAGGCGTGAATGGTTTTACCCAATCCTCCGTAATCGCCTGATTTTGTTTTCCCAATGTTCAACCGAATCGGATTGCTGCTTCCGTTTATTACCCCTTTTCCTTCCTGCGGATAAAAAGCAATTCCCCGAATGTCGGGTTTCTGAGTATCGGTCATCGTTTTTCCGAGAAAATCTTTGGCATCCAGCGGATCCTGGGTTTTGGTGTCCCGGATTTCGAAATGGAGATGAGGCCCTCCTGACCCACCCGTATTGCCACTCAAAGCTATCTGTTCTCCTTTTTTCACGGGTATTTCTTCCGGTTTTAGTTCGATATCTATCCGGTAGGTTTCCTTTTCGTATTGTTTTTGTTTAATATAATCGGCTATTCGTTTTGAAAAACTGTTGAGATGGCCGTAAACGCTGGTATGCCCGCCTGGGTGGTCGATATACAACGCCAGTCCGTAACCGCCCGGTGATACATTGATGCGCGAAACGAATCCGTCATCAATGGAATAAACCGGTTTATTTACGCTTTGCTGAGTTCTGTAATCCAGCCCGGAGTGGAAATGATTGTTTCTTAATTCGCCAAAATTGGCACTCAGTGATACCGGAATGCGTAATGGCGGTGAAAAGTTTTGAGCATCAACCGTAAAAGTTCCATACGTGAAGAGCACAAAAAGGAGTGTAAATCGAATTATTTTCATTTTTCCGGTGTTTATATCAGCCCCCTACCCATCCCGAATCAAGTATCCCAATATAAAATCGGGACTGGCCGGGACAAGCTCTCAAGAGGGAATAATAAGTTTTGATTTGGCTTTGTGAATAATGTTGTGTCTATTTAAATATTTCCTTCCCGATTTTCATCGAAACAAGTTGTGTGTCCTGTTTTTTTTAATCAGGTCATTATAATTTCATCTTTTAAAAAGGTTTATTTTCAGGCTTAACAACGGAAAAGCCCATTTTGTTGAGTGTTGCAGAAATCCTTCCGGTTTATTTCTAAAAAAAACCGACCCTGCATATCACAAGCAAGGCCGGTTCAAAAAGATAAAAATTATATAGTAAATGATAAAAGTATTTTACAACACACCCTGTGCCAGCATAGCTTTGGCCACTTTCATAAATCCGGCAATATTGGCGCCTTTCATGTAGTTGATGTACCCGTCGTTTTCCTTGCCATAGCGGGTGCATTGGTTGTGGATGTCATTCATGATTTGCTTCAATTTGGCGTCCACTTCTTCGGCAGGCCAGGAAATGTGCATGGCATTCTGCGTCATTTCCAATCCGGAAGTAGCTACACCGCCTGCATTAACGGCCTTACCCGGTCCGTAGGTCACTTTGTTTTCGATAAACATATCGATTGCTTCGGGAGTACAGCCCATGTTTGAAACCTCAGCTACGTATTTTGTCCCGTTGGCAACAATGAATTTTGCATCATCACCGTTCAGTTCATTCTGTGTAGCACATGGCATGGCAATGTCCACTTTTACTTCCCACGGTTTACGATTGGCTACAAATTTTGCTCCGAACATTTCTGCATAAGGTTCTACCACGTCGTTGCAGGTATTGCGGAGTTCGAGCATGTAATCAATCTTCTCACCGGAAATTCCGGCTTCATCGTAAATGTACCCGTCGGGACCTGAAATAGTAACCACTTTTGCTCCCATTTCAGTAGCTTTCACGGCTGCTCCCCAGGCCACATTTCCAAATCCGGAAAGTGCGATGGTTTTTCCCTGAATGCTTTCACCGGCGGTTTCCAGCATTTGTTTTACAAAATACATGGCTCCGAAACCCGTTGCTTCCGGACGAATGAGCGAACCTCCGTATTCCAGACCTTTTCCGGTTAATACACCTGTGTTTACACGGGCTAATTTACGGTACATGCCGTACATATAACCCACTTCACGTGCTCCAACGCCAATGTCGCCGGCCGGTACGTCCGTATTTTCGCCTATATGCTGCCAAAGTTCAGTGATAAATGCCTGGCAAAAACGCATCACTTCGCCGTCGGATTTTCCGCGCGGATTGAAGTCTGATCCGCCTTTACCACCGCCCATCGGAAGTGTGGTGAGGGCGTTTTTGAATGTCTGCTCAAACCCCAGGAATTTCAATATGGAAAGATTAACCGAAGGGTGAAAACGCAAACCACCTTTGTAAGGTCCGATGGCATTGTTGAACTGTACACGGTAACCGATATTGAGCTGAACTTCGCCGCGATCGTCCACCCAGGGCACTTTGAAAGTAAAAATACGGTCGGGCTCCACGATACGTTCGGCAATTTTTGCTTTTTCAAATTCAGGATGTTCGTTATACACTTGCTCAATAGTCGTAAGTACTTCACGAACAGCTTGCAGGTATTCTTGCTCACCCGGATGCTTAGCTTCGAGTTGCTGCATTAATTTTTCCAAAATCATGATTGTAAGATTTTTTTTAGTTATATGAGTTGTTAATTGAAAATGTTCAGTTTTGTAATTTTTACAGAAGAATGCTTTCAGTTTCAAATGTAGAAAAAGCAGAGATTTATAACAAAAAGACAGATAAAACTGCATATTTTGAAATAATTTCAATCTTTTGACACAAAATTAACAAAGCAGACTTTTCTGTTGCTTACATTTAGATTACACTGCAAGTTTAAATGTTTTATTTGTGATAATCAAATATTTTCGAGTATTTTTGATAAAATATTTTCATTCAAATACAAAGCTAAAATATCAGTCTGAATTTTAATGAATTACAATATAATTTCAGATTGAAAAAGAAAATATTTGGTACTATTATTAATTGTTTGCTTCGCTTTATTTTTCTCATTTTCACTAATTTTCAACTTTAAATATGAATTCCAACAGCATTAAAAAACTCTACTTCAAAGATACATCTTTTGCAAGTCTGATGCGGCATCGCATTTACAATATTCTGCTATTTGCCAGTAAATATGATGCATTTGCCCTGGAGGAAGACGGACGTGTGGATGAACAGATTTTCAATGAGTACGTATCGCTCAACTTACGTTATCCGCCCCGCTTTACGCTTGTAGGGAGTGAGGAAGAAGCAAACGCTGCGCTGAAAAGTCGTACCTATGAATTGATTATTTCCATGCCCAGCGGCGATAGCATCAATCCATTTGAATGGGCTAAAAAAGTAAAGGAAAAACACAACGACATACCCATCGTAGTACTCACTCCGTTTTCAAAAATGGTATCGGAGCGCATCAGCAACGAAGACCTGAGTGCTATTGATTATGTATTCAGCTGGCTTGGCAATTCGGATTTGCTGCTGGCCATAGTGAAACTGATAGAGGACCGGATGAATGTGGAGGAAGATGTAAACTCGGTAGGTGTACAGGTCATCATGCTGGTGGAAGATTCCATCAGGTTCTATTCATCGCTTCTGCCACACCTGTACAAGTACGTGTTTATCCAGTCGCGATCGTTTATGACTGAAGCGCTCAACGAGCACGAGCAAATGCTCCGGATGCGCGGGCGGCCAAAAATTCTGATGGCTCGCAGCTATGAAGAGGCCATGACGATATACTCCAGATACAAAAAAAACATGCTCGGAGTAATCACCGATGTAAGCTATACGAAAAACGGAGTGAAGAATCAGCTTGCAGGCATTGAACTTTGTCAGGAAATCAGGAAACAGGATTCCTATCTGCCGCTGATCGTTCAGTCAACCGATGTGCGGAATCATCCATACGCCGATTCGGTAAAAGCAGCATTTGTACATAAATTATCCAAAACCCCAATGCTGGAACTCCGCGACATCATTACAAATATTTTTGGTTTTGGCGATTTTGTTTTCATCAATCCCCAAACAGGCGATGAAGAAGCCCGGATAGGAAATCTCCGGGGTTTACAGGAAATCATTTTCAAAGTGAGCGACGACTCGCTTTACCATCATATATCGCAAAACAACATATCGCGCTGGCTGTATTCACGGGCTATGTTTCCGCTTGCGGAATTTCTGAAAAACATCAAGGTTGATACGCAGGAAAAAACCGATCTGCCGCGGGTTCGTCAGATTATTTTTGATGCCATCGTAACGTATCGGAAAATTAAAAACAGGGGTGTGGTAGCCATTTTTCAGCGCGACAGGTTCGACCAGTATTCCAATTTTGCCCGTATAGGCGAGGGTTCGCTCGGCGGAAAAGGGCGCGGTCTGGCCTTCATTGACTCGATGATTAAGACCAACGACATCCTGGACAATTTCAAGGATACGGAAATAATGATACCGCGCACAGTGGTTTTGTGTACTGATATTTTCACCGAATTCATGGAGAAAAATGATTTGTATCCCATTGCGCTGTCGGATGTGGAAGATGAGGTAATTTTGAAGCATTTTCTAAAAGCCCGCCTGCCTCAGAATATTGTGGCCGATTTATACGCTTTTCTGGGTGCCATTGATTCACCCGTTGCCATCCGCTCATCGAGCCTGCTCGAAGATTCTCACTATCAGCCATTTGCGGGAATTTATTCTACCTACATGGTGCCTCACGACAAGACGAGTAAAACCAATATGCTGATGATGATTACCGAGGCGGTGAAAGCGGTGTATGCCTCGGTATTCTATCAGGCAAGCAAGTCATATATGAAAGCCACGAAAAACGTGATTGATGAAGAAAAGATGGCTATCGTGCTGCAGGAAACGTGCGGAAATTATTACGGCACCCGCTTTTATCCGTCGTTTTCAGGGGTGGCACGGTCGCTGAATTTTTACCCGCTGGGTGCCGAGAAAGCCGAAGAAGGCATTGTGAATGTGGCGATGGGATTGGGCAAATACATTGTTGACGGCGGTATGACGCTGCGATTTTCACCTCATCATCCCAACAACGTGCTGCAAACCAGTACCCTCGATATGGCTTTACGCGAAACTCAGATCTATTTCTATGCGCTGGAAACGAGCCGGGCCACCTTCGTACCTCAGGTAAACGATAGTTTCAACCTGATGAAAGTACGGGTACAGGATGCCGAGAGCGACGGTACGCTTAAGTTCCTGGCATCCACATTCAATCCTCAGGATCAGCGCATCTACGATAATATTTACGAAAAAGGGAGAAAAGTAATCACTTTTGCCAATATTCTACAGCATAATGTTTTCCCGCTGGCTAATATACTCCAGGAGATTTTACGCATTTCGCAGTCGGAAATGGGACGACCGATTGAAATTGAATTTGCCGTATGCCTGGATTATTCACCCAAACCAAGTCATAAATTTTATCTTCTGCAGATCAGACCTATCGTTGACAGTAAAGAAACGATAAATGAAGACATTGGAGCCATACCGGATACGCATACAATAATTAGTTGCCAGAATGCACTGGGGCATGGTATTAACAATGAAATTTTCGATTTGGTGTACGTGCGTCCCGAGGCTTTCAATGCATCGAAAAATCAGCTAATCATGTACGATATCGAAAAAGTGAATAAAAATCTGCAAAAAGAAGAACGTCACTACGTGCTCATCGGTCCGGGCAGATGGGGCTCGAGCGACACGTGGCTCGGCATACCGGTAAAATGGCCGCATATTTGTAACGCCCGGGTGATAGTAGAAAGCGGTTTATCCAACTATCGCATCGATCCGAGTCAGGGCACACACTTTTTCCAGAACCTGACTTCTTTCGGCGTTTCGTATTTCACCATCAATCCATTTCAGAAAGACGGCAGCTATGATATTGACTATCTGAATGAGCTGCCAGCCGTTTACGAATCTGAATATCTGAGGCATGTCCGATTCGAAAAACCCATAGTTATTAAAGTGGATGGCCGGAAAAATGAAGGGGTAATCATGAAACCGGAGAATAATCTGTAGCAAAAAGTCAGCATCATCATGAATTATTTAGAAATAACAGCTGTAATTTTTGGAATTGCCAGCGTGTGGTATGCCCGTAAAGAAGACATCAAAGTTTTTCCTTTCGGAATTCTCAGCGTACTGATTTTTATCTACATTTTCTTTGTCGGAAAAATGTATGCAAACGCAGGAATAAACGCGGTTTACTTCCTGACTAATATGTATGGATGGTACAACTGGTCGCGTAAAAGCGACGATGAGCACGTCGTAAAAATCACACGTAACACACCCAGACAAAATCTGCTTGTCATACTTTTTGCTGTCGTTTTTTATGCAGCAGTTTTGTTTTTGCTTCGTTGGTACAATCGTGCTGACATAGAATACATCAACTCCTCAAAATCATGGATGGATGCACTGAATAGCACCATTTTCATGTGTGCTACGATTTTGATGACTGTAAAAAAACTGGAAAACTGGCATTTCTGGCTTTTAGGAAACGTGATTTCCATTCCGATTTTTTTGGTGCAAGGCTATTATTTTGTGGCTTTTCAGTATTCAGTATTCTTGATTCTGGCCATTTCCGGACTGAAAGAGTGGAAAAAGAAAGTGTGACGCACAGCTTAAAACCGAATTTTGGATGAAACAATCAGAGGAAGTCAGGAAACTGCTTGACGAGGCGGTAATCCGATACAATCAACCGGACTTTATTGAGTACGATCCAATTCAGATTCCGCACCGGTTTACGCGAAAAGAGGACATCGAAATAGCTGGATTTTTGGCTGCAACACTTGCCTGGGGACAACGAAAAACCATTGTAAAAAACGGAGATTTTCTGATGGATTTGATGGAAAATTCGCCCTTCGATTTTGTGAAGGAAGGTAAAGATTTTAACCGCTTCAGCCGCTTTGTACACCGAACTTTTAACGGTGCAGACTGCGTATTTTTTCTGAATTCATTGAAAAATATTTATCAAAATTACGGTGGCTTAGAACAGGTTTTTACAGATGGATTTCAGAAAAATAAAACAATATATGATTCACTGAAGCACTTCAGAGATGTTTTCTTCAGTATTCCACACGAAAAACACGCAGAAAAACATGTTTCGGATGTAGCTTCAGGATCATCGGCCAAAAGGCTGAATATGTACCTCCGGTGGATGGTCAGAAAAGACGAACAGGAAGTGGATTTCGGTCTTTGGAAGGGTATCCCGGCATCGGCTCTGATGCTTCCACTCGATGTGCATACGGGCGAAGTCAGCCGGGCACTCGGATTACTGAACCGGAAGCAAAACGACTGGAAAGCCGTGGAAGAAATAACCGGAATTCTTCGTACATTTGATGCGCAAGATCCGGTAAAATACGACTTTGCACTCTTTGGAATGGGAATTGAAGCCCACCCAATCCTCCCAAATGGAGGGCTATGACAAAGTTAAAAAACTCACAATACATATTAATCCTCCCCTTCGGGTTTGGATGTTCGGGTTTGGATGTTCGGATGTTTGGATGTTCGGATGTTTGGATGTTAATAAGTTGAAAAGTTTTCCGATCAACATTTTTCGCAAAATTCGTGTAATTCGTATAAATTCGTGTAATTCGTACTTTATGAAAATATTCACCACATCTCAAATCCGGCAGCTCGATGAATACACCATTGAGCATGAACCAATTGCATCCATCGGATTGATGGAACGCGCCGCCGACAGGCTGCTTCAGCAGTTCAAAAAAGACTGGAGCATGAACCGCGACGTACTGATACTGGCAGGTCCCGGCAACAACGGCGGAGACGGACTGGCTCTGGGGCGCATGTTGCTTCAGATTGGTTACGAAGTTCAGGTAATACTGATCCACGGAGGAAAAATTTCACCCGATTGCAAACAAAACAAAGACCGTTTAGAGCAATATTTCCCCGATTTTTTCACCGAACAAATTAATATTTTTTCTCCACCCGAAATAACAAAAAAAACCATAATTGTAGATGCACTTTTCGGTTCGGGGCTTTCAAAACCGCTGGAAAACACGTATGCAGCAGTCGTTGACTGGATAAACCGAAGCGGAAATACTGTGGTGGCCATTGATATTCCATCCGGATTGTGCGGCGAGCAATGTGCTGCTGATGCCGATCCGGTAGTAAAAGCAAACCTGACTTATACGTTGCAGTTTCCGAAAACAGCATTCTTTTTTGCGGAAAACGAGAAGTACACCGGCAAGTGGAAAGTAATTGATATTCAGCTACATCCCGGAGCTGTTGCCAAAACCGAAACAAATATATACCTCACCGAAAAGGCCGATATCCGGACAATGCTAAAACCCAGGGAACGATTCTCACACAAAGGAACATTCGGACACACGCTTATCTGGGCAGGCAAAAAAGGCATGGCAGGAGCAGTAGTGCTGTCGGCTAAAGCAGCTTTACGAAGCGGAGCAGGTTTGGTGAGTGTGCACAGCGTGGAAGATAACCGGGTTATTCTGCAATCCACAGTACCTGAAGCTATTTTTGTGAGTGAATTACCGGATTTAACCAATTACAACTCGATAGCCATAGGCCCCGGACTTGGCACCGATTTTCAAACGACAGAAATGCTTTTTGAAATGCTAAAAACAATGTATAAACCCTGTGTGCTCGATGCTGATGCCCTGAACATCATTTCGCGGCATAAGAATTTCCTTGAGTTTGTACCCGAAAACAGCATTCTCACTCCCCACCCGAAGGAATTTGATAGACTGTTCGGTGCCTCGACTCACTCGCAGGAAAGAATGGAAAAAGCGATTACAGCTGCCCGGGAGCATGGGCTGGTGATAGTGCTGAAAGGCGCCAACACATTTATTTCCACACCTGCCGGAAAGCTATACATAAATTTTACCGGAAATCCCGGAATGGCCGTGGGCGGAATGGGCGATGCACTCACCGGAATTATTGCAGGGATGCTGGCTCAGGGTTATTCACCCGTAGAAAGCTCAATTTCAGGTGTTTACCTGCATGGTTTGGCTGGTGACCTGGCA
>SAAL01000164.1 GCA_009929445.1 Bacteroidia bacterium | reverse complement strand
ATTGGAGAGCCTACCAGAGAGCCAAGATACAGGTTGAACAAGACGGCTTTGCATGTGTACTTAGTGCGAGACATATTGTTCGGGGTATGTGGTTTTTTAATTTTTTTATGATCTATGATGAACTTGATTATGGCCGGGAATAGATTTTCAACGATCACCATTATTTTTGGTTCAGCCTTAATAAGCGCGGCGTTGAATGGAATGGCATCTTCAAGCCAATGATTCGTTGGATCAGCTCCATAGCCTGATTCTACCCTTTCTGCATTCACTGCAGCCTTGTACATACCGGTAAATATATTTCTTATCTTTTTTTTCTTCTTTCTCATTAATTCTCCATAAAAAAGGGCCACCCTCCCAACAGGAAAGGCAGCCCTTGTAAAAATTTTAATTGTATTACTAGATTGTATCAGTGGCTAATTTCATAAATTGCTTCAAGTATTTCACAATCGCACCATCCACCAAAAGCACTCAAATAATTCAATGTTTCTTCAACATCTATATTAGGAAGCGACATTAAAATTTTTTTAGTAATTTTATTGGTACAGTCACAACCTTCAGTTCTTATACCTGCGCTCAAGCGAAATTCAAGAGCTCTCCAATATTTATGATCTTCAGTTAAAATTTCGTTTCTCATAATAAATGTGTTCTAAACTCCTCATCAAAATATGTCTTACTAACCTCAAGAACTTTTTTAAGTTCGAGGTAATCAAATAATCCCATCCTGCGACCTTCGAGTTCTGCATACACCTCGACCTCGTCTTCTTTCCAAGTGCTCGGCACCGTAATGATATATTCAACCACTTCCCGAATTTTTATGTTCTTGCAGATATGATTACAGTTATCTATGCGTAAATTGCCGCGCCAATGAGAGCACCAATAACAACTCACATCGTTACTTCCATCACCATCTGTATGTCCTGAAAAATAAGGCTTACCAATTTTTAAAATTTTTGGAGTTCCCACACGCTTAAACGCATAGCAACTTTCGCCTTTCAAGAAATTATACTTTCTTATTTTATCGTTACTCCATAGGGCAGGTACATCAGTAGTATATTCAATTCCAGCACGGAGAAATACATCCTTGCATATATGATCACATTTTTTCTTGTGATAGCTACCGAGGCCTTGTTCACAATATGAGCAGATAAGGCCATCATCACACACCAATACTGATTTTTCTGTCACTTCATCACGACTGAGCTCTGGATTGTTTTCATCCCTATCTTTAGGTTTTTGTTTTTGCAATTCTAGTGCTCGATTATATCTCTCTTTTAATACCTCGTTTAGGGTCATTTCAAAGCCAATCGGTAAATCATTGTTTGTTGATATAAAATACTCCTTTTTTTTGGTTTATTTTGAATAAAAAAAGGCCACCTTTCACTATTGAAAGGTAGCCATTGTCAAATTTAATAAAATTACTGATAATTGTACTTTTGCAAGGCTTACAAAAAAAGTAATAATACTACTATTTATATAATGAATTATTAAATATATTATTATATTTTATCATTCATAAATTGATATTACTGTTGTTGTACAGCGTCAGCTAATTGATTTTGCTTGTGTAAAAATATTTGTTTCAAATATTCTTGTTCATTTTCGTAAAATGGTGAGAATATTTCCAGTTTAATTGCAAAAGGAAACAGTGGTTTATTTGTATTTATATCGTATGCTGTTCCAAATACTGCCGACATAAAATTATCATGTTTCGACGGATCCTCCAGGTATCTTTTAAATTGATAATCTATTTGCAACCCATCAACTTTTCCATTTTTGAAATCTTTTTTAAATTTTTTATCTTGTTCAAGAAGCTGCAAACATGCAATTTCAGTGTGAATATTTATGTATTCGAATAATAAATTATTTAGATTTTTTGTTATTGAATCATGCAATTTATTTTTTTGTTCTTCATTATAATCGTATTTGTAATTCCTAATCAAATCCATTTTTAACCTCTTTTTAATTATTTAAATATTTAATTCTGTTAATACATTTTTAATTAATACCATTTTATATATTTTCTATTATTACAATTTATCACCTCCTTCTAGAAATTAATATTTTATTGACAACCAACATAAACCAACCACACCACGAACCTCTCGTTTAAATAAATCAAATTTTTGAGAGGTAATAGGTGCTTGTCCGGAACAAAAAACCAAACCAACCACAAAAATCTAGTTTCAACAAATCGATAGATTTGTCACCGAACCTCACTCCATTCAGCCGCCCCCAACCACAAATAATCAGGTATAAATAATAGATGAATATTATCTACTACTTCTTCTTTCTCTTGCTTTCAATGCTGCCACCCTCAAAGTGCAACCTTCGTCTTGAAGTGATTTGATTTTTTTTATTTGTTCAATGTGCCTGATGGTATAAAATCGATACGTTATGTCTCCTGAAACTGTCAAAACGGGCGGTTCAATATACCCTTGGTCGGACATGTAGCGGACTCTCCGCACCGACAACCCACATTTCCTGGCAGCCTCACCTATTGATACTATTTTTTCTTGTGCCATATTTACTCCCATTTTTTTATGCTGAATTTCTCCTGATTGGGAAACCTTGCTGATGTTGTTTTAACCTCTGTCATATGTAAGGTTAGAATACTTGAGCAGGAAAAAAAAATAGGACTCCACTAACTGACAGTGGAGCCCCGGTAGAGTGATATTATTTTCTTGATTTTGAAATCAGTCGATGCAGTCGCGCCTCTTCGTATGCGTTGCCGGCGATCATGGTTCCAAGGATAAGTGCATCGGTCAGATCCATCCGCGAACGTTCCTCCTCCGCAGATCCTGACACGCAAGCATCCTCTCCATCTGTCTCTTCGAAGTCGTGGCACTCATCACAGTCGCCTTCTTCGTCAAAGGACTCGTCCAAGAAATCATCGGCATCATTTTCACCCTCGAAACCTTCACAGCCATCATCAAAATAGTCGTCCCACATATAGCCTCCTTGAATTGAATGCTGTCTCAATACCCGCATTGAGAGCAGGTGATACGCAGTTCAGGTCCGTTGTAGATTGTCACATTGTTGCCGAGCGCTTCGTTGAACGTTACATGGTGGCCACAGTCGAGAACGAATTTTTTCCGCTTCAAGATTTTGAGTAGCCGTCGAAGTTCTTTGGTTTGCCTGTATTCTTGCAGTTGCCTCTTTGTCATTGTCCTCTTGCCTCCCGCAATAAAAAAGCCCCCTGGCGAAACCAGAGGGCTCTCATGTATGCTATGGTAGCTGACCTTTAGGCCAGCATTGGTCAGGCTATTTCAACGTGCCACCCATTGGCCTGGTTGATCTTTCCTACCTTTGAGGCTGGTCGTACGTCCCAGTGTTCTTCCAGTTCGCAATCAACCTCCACCCACCCACCAACTCGTATCTGCTGCAACTCGGTCAGTGAGAAATATCCCCACTCCGCGTTCAGATTGTCCCCGTTCAGAATGGCGAACCCCCAGAAGGTGTCCTGGCCGTCGAACTCGATTGCGTACCAGTCGCTGCCGCCGATGAAGAAATGCAACTGAACGAGCTTGTCCTTGACGCCAACCTGTTCTGTTTCATAGAGCCTCGGCAGCTTGGCCAGTCTTTCGGCTGATGGTGTGTTCCACATACGATCCTCCTTGAAAATAGTGCGAACCCCGGCAACACGCATGGCCACCGGGGCTGTTTGGTACGTTCTGACGTTGGCTTAACGGGGCAGGCAACACCGCCGTTGGTAAAATTCGCCCAACGGGTGGTTGTTTGCCGAGCCCAGGTTATCGATGTACTGATTCACAATCTGGTTCAGGATCTCGCTTTTCTTCGGCAGGTAGAGCAGGTTGCTTTCCCGGAGAACATCGGTCACGGACTCGTGCAGGCCAAAGATGGTGCCACCGTACACGTTCATGTACAGGTCATACAGCTGCGAGAATTTACTGGCCGGGACCACGCCTTGAGCCAGTATTTCCACCAGCAGGATTCGGAAATCAGCCTCGGGCAAACTGTGCTCTTTCAGGCTTTCGTGCCAGCTTTGAAAGGCCTGCAGCTTGGGTATCATGCCTTTCATCGCCCTGAAGGCCATGAACTCCAGCTCATCCACATCGAGCCCTTTCGTGTGGCGGCGGAAGGTGACATACTCTCCGGAAAAAGCCAGGTTCTCGCAGACAAAGACCCTGGACCCGCATGCAATTGAAAAAGCAAGTGACTTATCCATGCTGTTCCTGATGCCCAGGCTCCAGCAAAGCTCGGATGTGCCGTTGTTGAGGTCCCACACCGAGAACATCTTCTGTCCTTCCGATGCGAGCACGTACTCGGCCTTCATCACTTCC
>SAAL01000068.1 GCA_009929445.1 Bacteroidia bacterium | reverse complement strand
GATGCCAAAAAAATAGGTTTTGACGATTCGTTTATCTATGATGAGATAGAACTGAATCCTTCTGAACGGAGTATCAAAACCGTTCGGTTGCTTCCCGAAGAGGCTATCCGGGCATTTGAATTCTGGAACGAAAAGGATGATAAGATTGAGTATTGACAGCAACCAAAAAAAATAAACGGCTGAAACATCCTCCTGTGTTTCAGCCGTTTATTTTCATAGTGTTATCTCTTTATTGCGCTGCAATTTCCCCCATCAGCCACAATTCTTCGTCCGAGAAATTCAGATTTTCAAGCGCTTTAATGTTGTCTTTCAGCTGATTTACAGAACTTGTACCTACAATCACAGAAGTTACCCGTTTGTCGTGCAGGCACCAGGCAAGTGCCATTTGAGCCAGCGATTGTTTCCGTTTTTTTGCAAAATCATTCAATTTTCGGATTTTTGTCACCATTTCGGGCGTTATCTGGTCTTTTTGCAGAAAACCGAAAGATTGCGCTGCGCGCGAATTTTCGGGTATTCCCTTCAGGTATTTATCGCTCAGCAGGCCCTGTGCAAGCGGCGAAAAGCTGATAAATCCAATTCCTTTTTCCTCCACCAGCGGATACATGGATTGCTCCAGATCGCGTGTCAGTAAATTGTATTTGTCCTGGTAAATTAGACAAGGCGTACCATTTTCACGCAGAATACGGAAAGCTTCGCGGGCTTTGTTAGCCGGATATTTGGAGATGCCCACGTACAGTGCTTTGCCTTGTTTCACCATATCGGAGAGGGCTCCCATGGTTTCTTCGAGCGGTGTATTCGGGTCGTAGCGGTGCGAGTAGAAAATATCCACATAGTCCAGTCCCATACGTTTCAAGCTCTGGTTGAGGCTGGCTATCAGGTACTTGCGCGACCCCCAGTCGCCGTAAGGACCATCCCACATGGTGTGTCCGGCTTTGGTGCTGATGATGAGTTCGTCGCGGTGCGATGCGAAATCTTCTTTCAGAAATTTGCCGAAATTGGTTTCGGCACTACCGAACGGCGTACCGTAATTGTTGGCCAGATCAAAGTGGGTTATTCCGTTGTCGAATGCCGTGCGAAGCATTTCACGGGCTTCGTTCTGGTCGTTTACATCGCCAAAGTTGTGCCACAGCCCCAGCGAAATGCGCGGCAATAACAAACCGCTGCGTCCGCAATAGTTGTATCCGACTGACTGAGAATATCTTTCGGGAGAAGGAGTATATTTCATACTACAAATTTTACGAATTAAAACGAATTACATGAATTTAACTGTGTCGATTCCCGGTTAGAGTGGACAAGTAAACAACCACTGATACAGTTTACCCTTTTCACTTTCCCTTTCACCGACGAAGCGGTGTGGAGAAATGTGTAAGAGGGATTGGGGCTTTAGAATTTCACTTCCGGTGCCTTTTCGGCTCCTTTTTCTGCTTCAAATGCTGGCTTGCGTTCGAATCCGAATAAACCGGCTATGATGTTTTTCGGAAATTTTCTTACCATCGTGTTGTAGTTTTGTACTTCCTGGTTGTACTGTTCGCGGGCAACCGTAATGCGGTTTTCAGTTCCTTCCAGCTGCGCCTGCAGTTCGATGAAGTTCTGGTTGGCTTTGAGGTCGGGATAAGCTTCGCGAAGCAAAAGCAATCTTCCGAGAGCACTGCTCAACTCGCCCTGAGCTGCCTGAAATTCCTGCAGTTTTTCGGGAGTGAGGTTTGTGGGATCAATAGTCATCTGCGTTGCTTTGGCACGGGCGTTTACCACCGCTTCCAGTGTTCCGCTTTCGTGTTTGGCATAGCCTTTCACGGTTTCTACCAGGTTTGGAATCAGGTCGGCACGACGTTGATATTGATTTTCAACATTTGCCCACGATTTGTTGAGCGATTCCTGCGTGGAAACCAGTCCGTTGTATCCACCAATTCCCCAAAACACTAAAATGGCTATGATTGCCAGAATTAAAATGATAAGACCACCTTTTTTCATAATTTGTATAATTTTTATTTGTTAATAATTTTTCCTGATAAATTTTATTTGTTTCGATTTACTCTTCTGCCGGAAACAGAACCTGAGGAAGAAAAAAAATGTAAGTCCGGATAAAAGTGTTTTTTTTTCAGATTAATAAAAAATGGTACTTTAAAAAATCCTCTTTAGGGGTTTGGTGGCTACCATCCTCCCGAAGCTCCTCCTCCGCCGGTCATTCCTCCGCCGAATCCGCCGCCGCCAAAACCGCCTCCGAATCCGCCGCCTCCGAACCCGCCTCTACCACTGAATACTCCGCCGCCCACAGCACCTCCTGTGAAAGCAGCAGTTCGGCGTAGCCGTGGTATTTTCGTATCGTGATGATCTTCGAAACCGCAAAATTTACATTTGTAAGTAGCGCGCTGAGTGCCCGAATTGAAATACGTGGGCATCAATACCGTTCGTTTGGAGTTGAGAACGTAGGCTTTCGTGTCGCATTTGGGGCAGCGGGTGTAGGTATTGAACTTATCCAGCGAAAATACAGCCTGATTCTGACAGCTTTCACATACAAAGACATCGTAATCGATGCTGTTCAGTTTTTCCTCAAATTGTTGTGCTACCTGTAGCCGGGTGTCTTCTTCGCGCTCGGAGAGCATGTGCATTTTGTTCCCACATTCGTTGCACGGAATGGGTGCCCTTCTGGCTTTTTTCATCTGCCATCTGCCATACAGGTACGAAGGCAGTGCAGCTACCGGAGCCGGGAAGAGAAGTAAAACCAATGCGGCTTTCGATAAAAATATTATCAGAAAGAAAGCCACAAGCGGGAAAGCAAATGCTGAAAGCGCGTAAGTGGCTTTGTTCTGGTCTTTGATGGCTTTGTAGCGTGCCAGATTGGTGGAAAGTGCCTGGTTTTGGTGAACTTTTCTTACAGCAGTGCTTATCCACAGCCATGTAAGGAGCATAAAGACGATGTAACCGGCTGCTGCGTAAGGTATCACTTCCATCCATCGGATGGGTTCCTGCACTTCCTTTTCGAATGGCTCTTCGCGCACGGTGCTAATGATTTTGTTCACTCCGGCTATTACTCCTGCATCGTAATTTCCGTTTCGGAATTCCGGAAAAATGACCTGGGATATGATTCGTTTTGCTATTGCATCCGGAAGCACTCCTTCCACTCCGTAACCCGTGCGGATTACTACCCGCCTGATATCCATAACGAAAAGAAGCAGAACGCCGTTGTCCTGCTTTTCGCCACCGATTTTCCAGAAATTGAAAAGCCGGTTGGCAAAGTCGTCTTCATTCTCGAATCCGATGGAATTAAGCAACACGACGGCCATTTCGGTGTCATTTACTTTCCAGAGGGAATCAATCTGTACGTTGATGATTTGTTCCGTTTCGGGTTTTAGAATGTCGTCT
The DNA here is from genome assembly GCA_009929445.1 of Bacteroidia bacterium. GTDB lineage: Bacteria > Bacteroidota > Bacteroidia > Bacteroidales > Paludibacteraceae > UPXZ01. The sequence continues at coordinate 18,051 of SAAL01000068.1, read as the reverse complement.
GGATCACTCACAAAGCCTGGTATCGCAGCTTTTTGCGGATTTGGAACGGTTTCGACGGTGTAACTGGTCTGTGAAAAAACGGTCGAAACAAAAAGGCTGAGTATTAAAATAATACCCGGGGTTTTCATTTTTTTTAATATTTTGCGTCGGTTAATTCAACCCGGTAGATAACCGTAGAGTAAGGCGGTACTTTATAGTCTCCCTTCTCACCAAACGCCATTGTGTAGGGTAGGTAAAACTCATAAATGTCACCAACATGCATTTTTAACAATATTTCTTGAACACCTATTGGAAGATTTTGTAAGTAATCCCAATAACTATCTACTTGACTCTCAAAATCAGTACCATCAATAAGCTTCCCTTCATATGTTGCTTTAATCAAACTCGTAGGATTTGGCATACGGTCGGCAGGATTTCCCAGTCGAAGAACCTTGTATTTAATACCTGATTCGGTAGTTTGAAATTCAGCATTAACGAGTGGAGTTTTCAGCACATCGATTGTCCAGTTGAACGGGAAGCTGCTTTTGCTGTTTTTGTTGGCTTCCAGCCAATCGTTGTTCATTACTTTCCAGTCCATGTATGCATCTTGTTTTTCACAAGCTGAGAAAATCAACGATAATGCAGAAATAGCCAATATTAAGAGAATTTGATTAAGTTTCATATATGTTTGGTAGAAAAAATAATTTTTTATTGTTCAAAAATGAAAGTGTAAAGATACTATTTTTTTTCAATTCTGAACGAGTAACTTCCGATTCTGTTTCCATCCACGAAGAAATCGGCCTGATAGGTACCGATTTGGAGAATTTCTTCCACTTTCCAGTACATTGCGTCGCTGTGAGCTTCGCCCGTGTAATCAAATTCTTTTTTCAGTGAGTATTCGATGTTTTTGTTCTCATAGGCGAAAACGCTATTTCCTTTCTGCATCACTTCACCATCCGGCCGCGACAGACGCAGATATACAGTTTTTGGCCCGGGTTCGGCGGTTATGTTTTTACCGATGGTGAAGTTGAATTTCAGGTTTGTCATTTTGGATGAACGTTCCGTTTTACGGTTTCTTTCATCCATCGGATTGAATGAAAAATTATACAGTTCGAGCACGGCTGCACGTGTAACTACCTCATTCAGAGATTCTTTCTCTTTTGCCAGCATTTCTGCCGTTTCAGAAACGGTTTGATAACGCTGTTTCACTTCCAGATTTTCGGAGGTAAGTCGCTGGTTAAGGGAGTTCAACGAGTCGATTTGCTGCACGTAGTGTGCCAGAATTTTACGCAGTGTGGCTATCTCGCTTTTCAGTTCAGCAATACGTTTGGCGTCTGTTGCTTTCGTGCTTTTCAGCTCGGCTTGTAAGTCCTTGATTTTTTGCTTTTGCTGGTCAAATTCCCGGAGCAGCGAATCGTTGTGCACGTACATTGTGTAGCCGTCCATTTCACCGGCAATATTATCAATCTCAGTAACCATCTGTTGCTTTTCTTCTTCCATAAATTGTTCTGTCTGAGCTATTTGCTGGCTTTGTTTGTTTGATTTGTTCATAAAAATAATCAAACCAGCCACCAGAGCGGCTATTACTAATGTCAGAACTACAATCAAAATGGTCAGTTTCTTTTTATCCATATTTTTTCATTTTTTTTTTGAAGCCTCATTCTCTTCAGCACTTTTCCCTCACGGAGAATAACCGGGCAATCAAACTTTTTACTGTTTTGTTGTAAATTTATGCTTTAAAAGTTTCCCCTTGAGAAATTCAGGGGTTTTTTCTTTTACAATTTGCTGATGACTTTCTCCAGATGAATGCCGTGAGACCCTTTGATGAGTATAAAACGGTTGATCAGCGGATTTTTCTGAAGATACTCTTTCAGTAAATCAACATCTGCAAAATTACTAAAATTATTCCGGGTAGCATTAAAATTCGGCCCCACCAGAAAAACGTCCGTGAATCCCGATTCGTTTACTAAGTCCACCACTTTCTGATGCTCTTCGGCCGATTGGCTGCCCAGTTCGAGCATATCGCCGATAATCAGCGTTTTATGCGGTGCTTCCATCTGGGCGAAATTCAGAATAGCTGCCTGAAGACTCGTAGGGTTGGCATTGTAGGCATCGATGATGAGTTTATTTTTGTCTGTTTCAGTGAATTGCGAACGGTTGTTTCTCGGCTGGTAATTTTCCAGACCGACTTTAATCTGATCATTGCTTACTCCCAGATAATTTCCGATAGCTACTGCAGCCAGCACATTCTCGGCATTGTAAGTGCCGATTAATTGGGTTTTCACATCAAAATCCCCCTCTGACGTGACACATTTCATCCTGAGCAGCGGACTGCACGAAGTAATAGTGCCGGTAGCCTGATTGCCGTTTATTTCACTGTCCGTTTTATAAGCTAAAATACTGTTTGCATCTCTGAAACCCGATTTTTCAGCCATTTTTTTCAGATATTCGTTTCCGGTATTCAGAAATATTTTTCCGGATTTTTTCAGTATAAAATCATACAGTTCGGCTTTGGTATTCATTACTCCTTCGAATGAGCCGAAACCCTCCAGGTGAGCTTTGCCCACATTGGTAATGATGCCGTAGTCGGGCAGGGCAATTTCAGCGAGCATTTTGATTTCTCCCGGATGGTTGGCGCCCATTTCCACTACGGCAATATCGTGTTCGGGTTTCAGTTGCAGCAGTGTGAGCGGCACTCCGATGTGATTGTTGAAATTTCCCTGCGTAAAATGTGTGTTGAATTTCTGCATCAAAACAGCCGCAATCAGTTCTTTGGTAGTTGTTTTGCCGTTGGTCCCGGTAATGCCGATAATTTTTGTACCCAGTTTTTCCCGGTGAAAACGTGCCAGTTCCTGGAGGCTTTCCAGTACATCGTTTACTACAATAAATCGCTCATCCACAGCATATTGCGGATTGTCAATCACTGCATAAGCGCATCCTTTTTCAAGGGCTCCGGCTGCAAAGGCATTGGCATCAAAGTTATCGCCTTTCAGGGCAAAAAATATTGATTCGGGTGGACAATTTCGGCTGTCGGTGCAAATAAACGGATGTTTCAGAAAGATATCGTAGAGTTTCATTCGGAATTTTTCTGCAAAAATAATCAATCTTGCAGAAATGGACTAAATAATCTGTTTTTATTAAGATTTTATAAACTAAAAGCTTCAGAACTTTGTTTCATAGATATTAAAAACCTTCATTCAAAAATCGGATGGAAACAGAAAAAGATAAAAAGGACAAAGTCATTCAGGTGGTGAAAGAAAAATTTTCCAGACTTCCGCTTGGATTCATTATCGGAGCTGCTATCGGCGGCGGACTTTACCTGTATGCCACCAAATCACGGGGTTCAAAAAGTGTAAACGCCATTACCAATGTAGCCAAACTGGCTGCTCCTTATGTGATTATTGCCATTCTGGATAAGTTGGTGGATAGCTACGAAACAAATCGTAGCCGTGAGATAGAAGAAGCGGAAGTGGAAGTGAAGTGATTTTCCAACATTAGCAGTCAAACAAATCAAAACGCATTGCCATCGTCGGCAATGCGTTTTCTTATTCGCGTAATTCGCATAAATTCGCGTAATTCGTTTTAATTTGCGTAATTAATATATCGATATTTCATCCACAAAGATGTAAGGTTTGCCATTGGCTCCATGCCATGATGGGAATGACTTGAAAGGTTCTACCTGAATTTTCACATATCTTGCCATCAAAGGTTTGAATGTAACGGTGTGTGTAACAATGCCTTTCCAGTGTTCCGGTTTATCACTGTTGTTGGTTTGAATGCCTGCAACTGGTGTGAAATTTTTTCCGTCGTCCGAAACAGACACATCGAAATTCTCAGCATCCAAAATCCAATCGCCGGTAACTATGTTTGTTCGAATTCCGGCTTTTGAAATTTCGGTATCTTGCTGCAGGTCAATTACGGCAATCAGGTCAGTTCCCTGAAATCCCATCCAGCGACCTGTTTTGTAATTTGTATCGCCGGTTAGTCCGTCATTGAGTAATCCGGCTCCTGTGTAGGTATAGTTCCGATCAGGAGTAGTGAGCAGCGTAATCGGCTTCAGGCTCGATTTTGATAATTTCACTTTTTCTGAAAAAGTACGGCTGTTTTTGCCGTTGGCCCGGATGGCTTTGGCGCTGATAACAGCATCTTTATTCAGGCTGATTGTTTCGGTGTACCGGATCGAATTTGCCGAAGGTTCGGTGCCATCCAGGGTGTAATAGATGGGTGCATTATCCAGAGTTGATAAAATCACGTCCAGTGTTCCTTTGCCCGTGTTTGGCTTGAGATCGGCTTTCACGTCGTAAAGGTGTGTGGCATAGTTGTAATCAAGTAAATCATACAGGCTGAGTAAGCGGGGTATTCTCCTGAGAAAATCAGCGTAATCCTTTTTTGCAGGCTGAGTCCATTGTACGTCGGCCAATGCAGCCATACGCGGCATGGCCATGTATTCAACCTGCTGTGTTGTGGGGATATACTCGGTCCAGATATTGGCCTGTGCGCCAAGTACCAGTTTCTGTTCGGCCGGAGTGAGTTCTTTCGACATCGGTTCGTAGCTGTAAACCAGTTCCACGGGTACATAGCCGCCTATGGCATCGGGCTCGTTTTTCGTGTCGGTTGTTTGGTAATAATCAAAATACAGGTAGCTGTTTGGTGTCATGATCACATCATGACCCATGCGGGCGGCTTCAATGCCTCCGGCTTCGCCCCGCCATGACATCACGGTGGCATTTGGAGCAAGAGTACCTTCCAGAATTTCGTCCCAGCCGATAATCCGGCGTCCTTTGCCGTTCAGGAATTTCTCCATCCGCTCCATCACGTAGCTTTGGAGATAAAATTCTTTTTTGTGTTTTTTATCATCTTTCAATCCCAGTTCTTTGATTTTTGCCTGGCAGTCGGGGCATTTTTCCCAGCGTACTTTCGGGCTTTCGTCACCGCCAATGTGGATGTATTTCGACGGAAAAAGTTCGCACACTTCGGTCAGTACATCTTCGAGGAATGTGTAGGTTTTTTCACGTCCGGCACAAAGCACATCGTCAAATACACCCCATGATTTTTCCACTTCATACGGTCCGCCCGTACAGCCGAGTTCCGGATACGAAGCCAATGCTGCCAGCATGTGTCCCGGAAGGTCAATTTCAGGAATAACGGTCACATAGCGGTCCTGAGCATATTTTACAATATCACGGATTTCGTCCTGCGTATAAAATCCGCCGTGTGGTTTGCCGTCAAATTTTCCGGTGTTGTGTCCGATTACGGTTTCGCTTCTCCAGGCACCGATTTCGGTCAGTTTGGGATATTTCTTTATTTCGATGCGCCAACCCTGGTCTTCGGTCAGGTGCCAGTGAAATTTGTTCATGTTGTGCAAAGCAATCATATCGATGTATTTTTTTACAAATGACACCGGGAAGAAATGCCGTGCTACGTCCAGGTGCATGCCGCGATATTCAAAACGCGGTGCATCTGTGATGATTACAGCCGGATAAATTACAGATTTCCCGCCAATGGGAGTGGCTTTGCGCAGGGTTTGGATACCGTAAAACACGCCGGCTTCGCTCGCCCCTTTGATGATAATGGACGATTTTCCGACAGTCAGCGTGTAAGCTTCGGGATTGGCAGATTTTAATCCGGTTTTCAGAATGATTGCATTTGATTTGCCCGATGTGGCAGTTGCTAATTTCGCCACGTTCATCTGTGAGAGGTAATCCGACAGAAATTCGGCGTTTTTCTGCATTTTAACATTCCCTTTCGGATAAACGATTGTTGTTTTTGAATTTGGTGAAAATCCTGTGCCTTTCGCCGGTTTAATGGAATTTGGCAATGGAATGACCTGATAATTAGCTTCAGCTGCATTCACTCCCGCAGCACCTGCTATTGTCAGAAAAGCCATAGCAGACAAAATGATTTTTTTCAATACTCTCATGTTGTTGATTTTTTTTTATTAGTTAAAAGATTTTCAAGTGTTTTTTTTACCCGTTCGGCGCTGGTCACCGGGAAAGCGTATTCATCGATTTCGATGTTTTTGCCTCCCATGGAAACTGTCGGATTTCTGTATTCCATTGCGCTTGCCACGGGCAATCTGGCAGAGAGATGAAATTCTGAAGCTCCTGTTGCACGTGCAATTTTTGCAATATTGTCTTCCGTAATGCCGCTTCCGGGCATGATGGTGATTCTGTGCCCGGCTTTTTCTGTTAATTCTTTCAGTAAATCAATGCCCTGTTCCGCTTTGGGCTGACCACCCGATGTAAGAATTCTGTCGAATCCAAGTGTGATTATTTTTTCCAGACTTTCCAGAGGGTTGCGGCACATGTCAAAAGCGCGGTGAAAGGTTGTACTCATCCCTGCGGCTGCTTCAATCAATTCCCGGTTTCTGTTCGTGTCAATTTCGCCACCTGATGTGAGGCAGCCAAATACAACTCCGTCAACTCTCAGTTTTCGGCACATCTCAATATCCCGTAGCATGGTTTGGTGTTCGATTTCGGAATAAAGAAAATCACCGGCGCGCGGACGAATAATCACGTTCAGTTTGATGTCCAACAGTTCGCGAGCCAGAAAAATTTCGCCGTAAGAAGGGGTTGTTCCCCCTTCGGGAATCGCTGCACAAAGCTCCACCCGATACGCTCCGCCGCGTTGAGCTTCCACGCAACTGGTAACGGAATTGGCGCAAATTTCTATTTTGTACATTATTAATAGGTCTCTCTCAAATGTTTTACCTTAATTGCATCATTTCCATTGGCTTTCAGCTCCGGCGAAGTGATAGTTATTACTTTCTTTTCGCCCGGCAATAAATCAAAGAAATTATCCGAGAATTTTGCTCCCTGGATGGGGATTTCCACAAATACATCTTTTGCTAACATCTTGCTTTTGAACGTGATGGTGAGTTTTCTTTCCTCTTTTTTGATTGTTTTCTGAATAGTTGTTTCAGGTAAATTCAGGTTTTTCGGTGCGTCGAAATAATGAATTTCCTGTGTTATCAGCTTTCCTTTTTTATCCGAAAGTCTCACAAGTAAAAAACTGTTTTTTCGCTCTGTTTCTGTGACGAAATCACTGCTTTTCACTTCCAATACTTTTTTGGAATCATTGGCTTTGGCTGTGATGATTTTTTTGATTTTCCGAATGTTTTTTCCGCTGAAATCCTTCAGTTCAATTTCAAGTTTCAGGTCATTTTCATCCTGCAGTTTGTCGGATAAGGTGAAGATGCCGATTTTCCCGTTTTCTTCGTAAATGTCTATGGTTAAAGGTTTGAAAGCGTCCCGTGCGTGATAGTGCATCGCTTTCCAGTTGCCGTAGTAGTCGATGCCCGACCACGACACTACCGGCCAGCTGTCGTTCAGTTGCCAGTAAAGCGTACCCATGCAGTACGGACGATTTCTTCGGTGCGCTTTCATCCCGTGGCTCATGCCGCGTCCCTGCATCACCAGCCCGATATACACAAAATCCTCAAAATTACGTGGTGTGTGATAGTACCGCTCCATGTATTCTTTGATGGCGTCGTTGCCGGTGGTGCTTTTCTGGTGGGTAAGCATGGTCGGGCTTTCGAGCTTCCATTCTTCGGGCGGAGCAAAGCTGCGGATGGTTTTCATCTCGGGGAACGCCTGGAATCCGAATTCACTCATAAAGCGGGGCACACGTTCGTTGAGAATTTCAAACGGTTGGCGGCCGTACCACACGCCCCAGTAATGGGCATCGCCCAGTTTCAGACTTTCGGGGCGGCCCCAGTTGGCTGTGTCGGGCGAGGAGTGAATGTAATATTTCGCGGGGTCAAGTTCTTTCACTTTTTCGGGCAGTAGCTGTTTGAAAAGTTTGTCGTAGCCCACTTTGAAATCGTTGAATATTTCGGGCGTATATTTCTTCTCCCAGCCCCAGTATTTCAGCGCTTCAGCCACTTCGTTGTTGCCACACCACAGCGCTACCGAAGGGTTATTTCGGAGCCGTTTGATGTTGTATTCCGCTTCTTTTTCCACGTTGTCCAGAAATGCCTGGTCGTGCGGATAAGTGGTGCAGGCAAACATAAAATCCTGCCATACCAGAATGCCTTTTTCGTCGGCCAGCCGGTAGAAGTAGTTGTCTTCGTAAAATCCTCCGCCCCATACACGGATCATATTCATATTGGCAGCCGTAATATTTTCAAAAAGGCGGTCGTAGTATGCTTTATCCTGCTGTGTGTTGATAATTTCTCCGGGAATGTAGTTGGCTCCTTTGGCAAAAAGCGGAATTCCGTTGACTTTGAAATAGAAAGATCGACCATTAACATCGCTATCCCGAATAAGTTCAATTCTTCTCAATCCGGTTGTAACCGTCTTGCTATCAATCAATTCGTTGTTTGAAAAAACTTTTACAGTAAAATGATACAAATTCTGTTCACCCCAGTCTCTGGGCATCCAGAGCTTTGGATTGTCAATTTCCAGCGGAATGGAAATAATGTTTTTTCCTTCTTTTAAGGTTATTTTCTGTTGGATTTGTAGTTGTTTTCGATTTAAAATCAATGGATCATAGTCAATTGTCAATGTGGCATCTACATTTTTTTCAGAAAGGGAATGAATTTCAAGGTGATTGTTGAGAATTGCTTTTTCCGGCTGAATGTCAATCTGCTGCACCCAGTAGTCTTTTATTTGTGCTTTTTTGTAAAAAAGTAGCGAAACTGGTCGCCAGATCCCGGTTTGAACCATTCTCATTCCCCAGTCCCAGCCGAAATGATAGGGTGCTTTGCGGGTGTACACACTCAGCCGGGGCATTCGGTGGTCGTTGTCGGCCGGATAATCGAATCCGCTTGTAGTGTGAGCAGGCAGGATGGTTTCGATGGGTGAGAAAAATCGTATAAAAAGATTGTTTTCGCCTTTTTTCAGCAGATTTTTCACCGAAACTTCATAGCCCAGAAACATATTTTCTGTATGAAGTATTTTCGATCCGTTCAGAAAAACATCTGCATACGTATCAAGTCCTTCGAAACAAAGCAAAGCTTCGTCGGATGTAAGTTGTACTGAATCAATTGTAAACGTTTTTCTGAAATCCCAGTTTTTATCTTCTACCCATTGAACGAGTTTTTCGTTTGTTCCCCAGTAAGGATCGGGCAGTTCGCCCAATCGGATCAGATCACGTTGAACCGAACCGGGCACTGTGGCTTGTTTCCATTGGTTCTTTCCGCTTTTGGAAAATTGCCAGCCATCATTCATTGATATTGATTCCATTTGTTGAGCTACACCTATTAATGGCCATATCAGCATCAGAATAGCATATATGATTTGTCTCATCTCATTTGTCAATACCAAAGTTGAACATTTCCGAAGGGGTATGTGCTTTGTCCATTCGTTTTTTCAGCTTTCTGACTCTTTCCGGATTTTCTGCCGAAAGATCTCTTTTTTCAAACGGGTCATTCTTCAGATTATACAATTCAAAAGTCGGATTTCCGCTTTTTATTTTCTGTTTTATCAGCTTCCAGTCGCCTACTCTTACTGCCTGGCGGCCACCTTCCTCATGAAATTCCCAGTAGAGATACTTGTGCGGTTGCTGCTGGCTTTTCCCTGTCAGAGTTGGAAGAATGGATATTCCATCGGTTTTTTGCTTCCATGTTTTTTGCTGATGGGTAAGGTGGACAAAAGTGGGCATAAAATCCCAGAAAGCAGACGGGAATTCAGATTTTACTCCGGCAGAAATAGTTCCACGCCATTCCATAATTGTGGGTACTCTTATTCCACCTTCGTAAAGCGAGCGTTTGGTGTCGCGCAGCGTTTGTTTGTTGGCAAAAAACGCCGGATCTGCACCGCCTTCTATGTGCGGTCCGTTATCGCTGGTGAAAATGAGCAACGTATTGTCGTCAAGACCGAGTGATTTCAACTCTTTTCTTATTTCTCCCACGTAGGCATCGAGGCGTGTTACCATACCTGCATACTGCGCTCGGGGTTTATCGGTGGCTACGTAGTCTCCCTGGATGCCAACCGGTGTTTCCGGAAATTTTCCGCTGTACATTTTCAGTATGCTGTCGTCGGGTTGCTCAAGTCCGGCATGTGGCAATGTGTAAGTGATACAGGCAAAGAAAGGTTTGTCTGCATGATTGCGTATGAATGTAAGTGCCTGTTGGTGAATCATATCCTGAGAATATTCCTTGCCGGTAAGCGGGATTTTTTCATCATTTTCCCAAAGCCATTGCGGATAGTAAGTGTGTGCCTGCCGCTGGCAGTTGTATCCGTAGAAGAAATCAAATCCTTTTTTGGTTGGCTCTGAGCCCGATCCTGGGAATCCGAGACCCCATTTTCCGTATATTCCGGTGGCATATCCTGCCTGCTGAAAAAGATTTCCCAGCGTTTTCATTTCTCCCATGGGTTCCTGGCCTTCGGGAGCGTATTCTTTGTTGCCGCGTATGTGTGTATGCCCTGTGTGAAGGCCTGTCATCAGGCTGGCGCGGGATGGTGCGCTGACAGAAGTGCCACAGTAGAATTGCATGAATTGCATTCCATTTTCGGCCATCCTGTTCAGATTGGGTGTTTTGATTTTTTCCTGTCCGTAGGGTTCGATGTCCGAATAACCGAGATCGTCGGCCAGTATCAGTATTACGTTTGGTTTTTGATTCTGTGCCGAACCTGCAGCAGCAAAAGCAGTGATAAATAATGCAGTAGAAAATGTTTTTTTCATGTGATGTAGATTATTGTCACAGGGTACAAAGATAATTATTAAAAACTTTAATTAAAAATAATTAGTTAATAATAATTCTTAAAATATAAAGATGAACGAAGCCGGTAGTTTTTTTGCCTGGAAAATTTTTCAGTTCGGTAAAGGTTTATTTGAAATACATTTCGCCAAAAAACTCCGGACGGTGAAAATCCGGATTTTCGGTATGTATGGGAGCCCAGCTTACAAAATGAATGGAATCGGTATCGTCGGCGCATTTGTAGAAATTGCCCCGAATCATGTCAGGAAGATTTTCGGGATTCAGATTCATCAGTTTTAAGGGAATTTTTACGGTCAGTTCCCATTCAAACATGCCTTCCATTTCCTTGAAAGGCTTTTTGCCTATGGATGCATAGCGCTCTATGGTGGCCATTTCTTCTTTTGAAAAAGGAATCACATCTTCATTACGCCCTTTTCGGCTCGATGCTGAACAAGTTCCAATGCAGTTGAATTCAAAATTGGTGTACTTATCGGCCCCCTCGGGCATGCAGAAAAACTCCACACAGCTATCTTCGTGAACGGGTGAATGGTCTTCGGTATAAACGGCCTTCAGCATGGTACCGTTTACTGAAAATTTCAAAAAAACAGCATCGGCAGACCTCCCGATATAAAAATAGGTAATGGGTTTGTATGGGTACTTTTCAGGCCAGTTAAGTGCTTCTATAACAGACTTATAGCCTGATTCTTCCAGTAAGTCACCGGCTGAATCTGCCCCGACATCATTCAGTGCTTTTATCGAAGGGATTTCCAGTTTTTTCATAGTTTTTGAAATATTAGTTGGTTCGATATATGCAAAAATAGTGTAATCTTTTAATAATATCAAATTCTTCTAAATAAAAGGTTTGTCTAAAAGCATAAATTCAACATTTCCTTAAATTTATAAAAGGAGAATTCAAATCTTGTTTATTAGAATAATTGTACTTAACTTTGACAGGTTTTTTTATTTTGAACCATAAAAAAAGTATAATTAAGTTTATTCAGAAAAAAAAAGAGTATGATAAAAAAGAAAATAATTGTGTGTATGACCGCATTAACCATTACTGCAGGCGTATTTGCCGCCAATCCATTGTTACAACCGTATAAAACTCCGTATCAAACCGTTCCGTTTGACGAAATAAAAACAGAACATTTCAAACCTGCTTTTCTGGAGGCAATGAAGCAAAATAAAGCTGAAATTGAAGCCCTTGTCAACAACCCCAAACCTGCAACTTTCGAAAATACCATCGTAGCGCTCGACAAAGCAGGCAGACTGCTTGCCCGGGTTTCCTCACCTTTTTACAACCTGCTCGGAGCCGAAACCAGTGATGAACTGCAGGCTGTGGCTCAGGAACTTTCACCCCTGATGAGCGAACACTCCAATGAAATCCTGCTGAATGAGAAACTTTTCGAACGCATCAAATCCGTTTACGATCAGAAAGACAAGCTCAAACTGAATGCGGAGCAAAAAACCCTCCTGAAAGATACGTATGATGGGTTTGCCAATAACGGTGCCAACCTGTCGGATGCCGATAAGGCCAGATACCGCGAACTGACGAAAGAGCTGAGCATGCTCACACTTACCTACGGCCAAAACGTGCTGAAGGAAACGAACAAATATGAAATGCTCATCAAAAATCCCGAAACACTCAAAGGACTGCCCGAAGATGTGATGGAAATGCTGGCCGAAAATGCCCGAAAAGCCGGAAAAGAAGGCTGGTTGATCAACCTGAAAACTACGAGTTACGCACCGGTAATGAAATATGCAGACAACCGCGACCTGAGGCGCGAACTCTACCTGGCCAGTTCAACAAAATGTATGATTGGAGGTGATTACGACAACCGGGAAAATCTACGAAAAATAGCTAATCTGCGTCTTCAGATAGCCAATCTGCTTGGACATAAAACCTATGCCGACTATGTGCTCCAGCGCCGGATGGCCGAAAATACCGACAACGTGTACGAACTGCTTAACAAACTGCTCGATGCATATAAACCCACTGCCGAAAAAGAATATGCCGATGTGCAGGCTTATGCCGACCGAAACGGTGCTTATTTCAAAATTCAACCCTGGGACTGGTCGTATTATTCCGAAAAGCTTAAAGCCGAGAAATTTAATCTGAACGACGAGATGCTCAAACCTTATTTCGAACTGGAACGTGTGAAAAAAGGCATATTCTGGCTCGCAAACAAGCTTTACGGACTTAATTTCAAGGAAAATCCGAACATTCCGGTGTATCATTCCGAAGTGAAAGCCTACGATGTGACCGATAGTAAGGGAAAATTCGTGGCGGTACTCTATACCGATTATCATCCGCGTGACGGCAAACGCGCCGGAGCATGGATGAGCAGCACCAAGGATCAGTGGATGGACGGAAAAAAAGACAGCCGTCCGCACATCATCAACGTCATGAATTTTACCCGTCCCACATCTACTAAACCCGCTTTGCTTACATTCGATGAAGTTACCACCATGCTCCACGAGTTTGGTCATGCACTTCATGGCATGCTCTCTAAAACCACCTACCAGTCACTCTCGGGTACGAGCGTTTACCGCGATTTTGTGGAACTCCCGTCGCAAATAATGGAAAACTGGGGCGTTGAAAAGGAATTTCTCGATCAGTTTGCCGTACATTACCAGACCGGTGAAAAAATGCCGGCCGAATTAATTCAGAAAATCAAGGATGCCGACAATTATAACGTAGGTACATTTACCCTTCGCCAACTGAGTTTCGGACTGCTCGATATGAAATGGCACACGATTGATAAACCGTTTGAAGGAGATGTCATTGCGTTCGAGAAGGAAGCAATGGCGCCTGCACAGGTAATTCCGGTAGTGGAAAATACCGGAATGAGCCCCACTTTCAGTCATATTTTCTCCGGAGGATATGCAGCCGGCTATTACAGCTACAAATGGGCCGAAGTGCTCGATGCAGATGCATTCTCTGTATTCCTTAAAAACGGTATTTTTGATAAAAAAACAGCCGATTCTTTCCGGGTAAATATCCTTGAAAAAGGCGGAAGTGAACATCCTATGGTGCTTTACAAACGTTTCAGGGGTCAGGAACCAGATATCAAAGCCTTACTGCAGCGTCACGGAATCAAATAATTGTAATTTTTGTAATATAACACAACATCATCATGAAAAAAACATGGATAATTCTGGCAATATCCGGAATACTGATTAGCTGCACCGGTAGTGGGAAAAAATTCAAGAGTTATGAAGAATTTCCTGTGTATGAAGGAAATGACCTTGAACTGACTTATTCTCCATCCGGATCAAAATTCAGAGTATGGTCGCCAGCAGCCGACGAAGTAAAACTGTTGCTTTTCGACAACGGACTGGATGGCTCTGCTTATGAAATGAAAGACATGAAACGCTCTAAAAGCGGTACCTGGATAGCCAACGTAAAAGGAGATCTGAAAGGCAAATATTACACTTTTCAGGTGAAAATGGGCGAAAAATGGCTCAACGAAACTCCCGGCATGTGGGTGAAAGCCGTGGGAATCAACGGTAAACGCGCTGCAATCATAGATATCAACGAAACAAATCCGGATGGCTGGGAAAATGATAAACATGTTCTGCCGGAACACGTGACCGATGCGGTACTTTACGAAGTGCACATGCGCGATTTCTCGGTTTCACCGAATTCAGGCATTAAAAACAAGGGAAAATTCCTGGCTTTCACCGAAAAGGGGACAAAAAATACAGCCGGACAGTCCACCGGTATCGATCACCTGAAAGAACTTGGAATCACTCACGTGCATCTGCTGCCATCATACGATTATGCCTCGGTGGATGAAACCAAACTGAAGGAAAACAAATACAACTGGGGTTACGATCCCCTGAATTACAACGTTCCGGAAGGCAGTTATTCAACCGATCCGTCAAATCCGGTAAGCCGTATCAAGGAATTCAAGCAAATGGTGCAATCACTTCATTCAGAAGGAATAGGAGTGGTAATGGATGTTGTTTACAATCACACGTATGTTGGCGAGGAAAGCCATTTGAATCTGCTCGTTCCGGGTTATTTCTACCGGTTCAATGCCGACAGTACCTGGTCTAATGCATCGGGATGCGGCAACGAAACAGCCTCCGATCGTGCCATGATGCGGAAATTTATCGTCGAATCAGTGGTTTACTGGGCTACCGAGTATCACGTGGACGGATTCCGCTTTGACCTCATGGGCATACACGACATCGAAACTATGAACGCCATCCGCGCAGCTCTTGATAAGGTAAATCCGAAAATTATTCTGTACGGAGAAGGCTGGACAGCAGCTGCCTCACCGCTTGGAGAAGAAAAACGGGCTGTGAAGAAAAATGTAAGTAAACTGAACGGAATAGCCGTATTCAGCGACGATATCCGCGATGCGCTGAAAGGAAACTGGATGAACGAATTCCCGGGATTTGTTTCGGGAAGGGATAGCCTGGAAAATGCCGTCAAATTCAGCATTGTGGCTTCCACACCCTATCCGGGAATTGATACAACTAAACTCGTACATTCCAAAGCACCTTATGCCACTCAGCCAACGCAGGTAATCAATTACGTTTCGTGCCACGACGATATGTGTCTGGTGGATAAACTCCGTAAACGTAAACCGGCGGGAGCCACTGAAGCCGAAATTCAAAAATTCAACAAACTGGCCCAGACTGTGGTATTTACTTCGCAGGGAATACCGTTTATATATGCCGGAGAAGAAATTTACCGCGACAAAAAAGGGGTGAACAACACCTACGAATCGCCCGACAGCATCAATCAGATCAACTGGGACAACAAAACCACTTACAACGATATTTTCCAATATTATCAGGGTCTTATTGCTTTGCGCAAAGCCCATCCGGCCTTCCGAATGACTGATTTTGAGATGATGAAAAAGCATCTGAAATTCATTGAACTGAATGTGCCCAACGTGATTGCATTCACACTGTCTGATAATGCAAACGGTGATAGTTGGAAAGACATTCTGGTAATTCTTAACGGAAACCGGAAAAATGTAAAAGTGGAAATTCCGGAAGGCGAATGGAATGTGGTTTGTCACGACGGAAAAATTTCTCCGTCAATTCCTCTCATGACTGTGAAAAATCCATTGTTTACTCTCGGAGCATCCTCGGCAAGTATAATGTATAAATAATGTCAGCTATTTATGGAACAAAATCAAGAAAAACCGGTAAACTTACCGGAAAACGCCTATCGCGAACTGAAAGAGGGCGAAGAGTACAAACCTGTGATGCCGGCCGGCTCGTCAGTAGCTGAAGTTACACCGTGGTCGGTAGGAATGGGCTTGCTCATGGCTGTTATTTTCTCGGCTGCAGCTGCCTATTCCGGTCTTAAAATCGGGCAGGTATTCGAAGCTGCGATACCTATCTCCATCATTGCAGTAGGAGCTTCGGCAGCATTCCGGAAAAAAGGAGCACTGGGGCAAAATGTGATTATTCAGTCAATCGGGGCATCTTCGGGAGTAATTGTTGCAGGAGCTGTATTTACCATTCCCGGACTGTATATTTTACAGGCAAAATACCCCGAAATACAGGTGGATTTCTGGCAGATATTTTTCTCATCCCTTTTTGGCGGATTTCTTGGAATCTTGTTTCTGATTCCTTTCCGGAAATATTTTGTAAAAGATATGCACGGCAAATTGCCTTTTCCGGAAGCGACAGCTACCACCGAAATACTTATGACCGGTGAAAAAGGTGGAAATCAGGCAAAATTGCTGGTAACCAGCGGTTTAATTGGAGGACTTTTTGATTTCAGCTTTTCAGCTTTTCGTCTTTGGAGCGAAGAGATTTCAACCCGAATTGTTCCTGTGGGAGCCATACTGGCAGAAAAATTCAAAATGGTGCTGAAATTTAATGTCAGTGCACTGATTTTTAGTTTCGGATACCTCGTGGGGCTTCGGTATGCACTTATCATTACGGTTGGTTCGTTGCTTTCGTGGCTGGTTTTAATTCCGTTGGTAAACGAATTCGGAATGATTTCAGCCACCCTGAGCGGCGGTGTCAATCCGTTTGCAGCTATGTCCGCCGAACAGATTTTTGCAGCGTATGTTCGCCCTATTGGTATCGGTGCCATAGCTATGGCGGGAATTATCGGTATTATCAAATCATCCGGAGTAATCGGCAGCGCTTTCAAACTGGCCGTGGGTGGCAAAACCAAAGGACACGCCGAAGAAAAAACAGAACGTACACAGCGGGATATAAAGATGACATTTGTGATGCTCTTCTTATTTCTGACGTTGGTAGCCGTATTTATTTTTCTCCTAGTGGGTGTTAAAGTCACTCTTCTTCAAGCAGTGATTGCTTTGCTGACTATCGCTGTCATTTCGTTCCTTTTCACTACCGTAGCAGCCAATGCCATTGCCATTGTAGGTACTAATCCGGTTTCGGGAATGACACTGATGACGCTGATTTTATCATCCGTGATCCTCGTTGCCGTAGGTTTGAAAGGCTGGCAGGGGATGGTCAGCGGTCTGATAATCGGTGGTGTGGTTTGCACAGCATTATCCATGGCGGGAGGTTTTGTCACCGACCTGAAGATAGGTTACTGGCTTGGAACCACTCCGGCTAAGCAGGAATCATTCAAATTCCTCGGTACGCTGGTTTCTGCAGCTACTGTGGGAGCAGTCATATACATTTTGAACGAAGCTTACGGATTTGTAGCCACTCCGGAGCACACCAATCCGATGGTGGCGCCACAAGCCAACGCCATGGCAGCCATTATCGAACCGCTCATGTCCGGAACCGGAGTCAGCTGGATTCTGCTGGGCGTGGGAGCTGTTATTTCCATTTTGATTAACTGGCTAGGAATTTCACCACTTGCATTTGCCCTGGGAATGTTTATACCGCTACCGCTCAATACTCCTCTGGTTGTGGGCGGCCTTCTGAATCAATGGTTTAACAGAAGTACAAAAAATGCGAAACTCAACAACGCCCGTCATCAGCGCGGAATTCTGATAGCATCCGGATTTATTGCCGGCGCGGCTTTATTTGGAGTTGTAGGCGCTCTCGTTATTTTCATTACCGGCCGGGGTGATGCTTTGGATCTGAAAGTATGGACAGATCCCTCCGGAGTAGGAGCTCAGGTAACTGCACTAGTGGCTTTCGTTGCACTGATTGCATTTTTTGTGTGGGAATCATTTAAGGCCAAAGAAGAGGATTAGAAAAAACGGATTAATTTCGGATACTAAAAAATCTATCAATCAGCAGATTGGTAGATTTTTTTATTGTTGTCCGATAAAATTTTTTAGTTTCTTCGCTTTGCTCCGGACGACAGTGGTTTGTGGAGATTGTTCTGAAAGGTAAAATACTGAATGTCATTTCGAACGAAGTGAGAAATTTTGGTTCTACTGGATTTCCTGTGAAATCATGTTTAAGTTACCATGAAAAAACAGGATTGCAATTCTAAAGTTTTCTGTTTTTCTATATCCTCTTCC
>SAAL01000067.1 GCA_009929445.1 Bacteroidia bacterium | reverse complement strand
TAACGGGTAATAGTATTTTCTCTAATATATTCTCAACGGATGTTTTCATGAAACAAAGATAAAAAACTTATTTCTTCACAGGAAATCCAGTAGAACCTTGTTTTGTAATTCACGAAATAAAAGTAATTTTGTGCAGTGCAATGTATCTGCACTTTAAAAAGAAGATTATGTCAGTCAATAAAAATGCACTTTTACGTTACCAGGTGTTGGATCGTTGCTTCCGGAATACCGGCAGAATGTACTTCTGGGAAGATTTACTCAATGAATGCAACGATGCGTTGATGGAATTTGATCCGGCGTGTGGTGGAATTGGCCGCAGGCAGCTTTTTGATGATATTCGTTTTATGGAAAGCGATCAGGGTTGGGCTATTCCGTTAGAAAGACACAAATTCGGGAAGAAAGCATACTACCGATATGATGATACCAATTTCTCCATCAACAATCAGCCGTTAAACGATATGGAAGCTGAAAAAATCAGGTCAGCAATCCAAATTATATCCCGTTTTTCAGGTACGCCTCAATTTGAGTGGGTAGATGATATGATTCCAATGCTTGAATCGAAATTTGGATTGATACATCAAAAAAATAAAGTGATTGGATTTGATGAAAATATAGATTTAAAGGGGCGTAATTTTTTAACTCCGTTGTTTAATGCCATAATCAATGAACGGGTACTGAAAATAATGTATCAGGACTTTAAAAGTCAAGATCCATACGCTATAACACTTCATCCTTATTACCTGAAACAACACAACAACCGTTGGTTTATCCTGGGATTAAATAAGACACTCAATCATATTTATACGTTGGCACTTGACAGAATCGAATCCGTAGAAGAAACGAATGAAGAATATCTACCTACCGATATAGATTGGGAAGATTATTTTTACGATATAGTTGGTGTTACTTTACCACAGGGTGTAGAAAAGCAAGAGATTGTTTTGTTGTTTTCTCCTGAAGTTGCCCCGTATGTAATTACAAAACCCATTCATCCGAGCCAGTGGCACAAAATTGAACAGTCCGGATTAACCGTAAAAATCAAAGTCATACCGAATTTCGAATTGGAAAATGTAATTCTATCCTACGCAGAAAAGGTAGTTGTAATTTCACCACTCGACCTGAAAGAGAAAATTGCAGAACGGCTCAGGAATGCAAGTTTGCGATATTGATTGAGGTTTTCATTTTATTCAGGTAGTGGATTCACTTTCGAGAAATCCCCCATACTCCTCTATCTTCCCCTCCAGCCGCTTGGCCAGAAATTCATTGCCGTATTTGAGTTCGCTGTGTATTAACTTTGCTTCTTCGCGGTACCTGTTTTTTCGGTCGTTATCCCAGTGAGGGGGTGGGGGTTGCAGGTTGGTGATTCTGTCGGCAAGTTTAACTGCCCAAATTTCTGTCGGAATTGATTTTATTCTTTTCAGGCTGTCGTTCATTTGTTGCTCTTTGGGCAATGAATTGTTTTTTGTTAGTGCCAGTACAGCTTTGGCAATATCAGTTCCAAATTCTGTTTCCAGTTCATCGAAAGTTGTGCAAGTATCTTCGATTGTGTCGTGAAGCAACGCCACCTGAACTGCAAAATCCAAATCAAAATCATCAGTATAAAATGAAGCAATCATTATCTCCATAGCCACATTGCTCAAATGCACCACGTAAGGCAGGTTCGTTCCGGGAACGGTTTGGTTTTGCTCAGCGTGTTTGGATGCTGCGAATTTAATGGCTTTCTGATAGAGGGATTGAGTTTTCATGATTATTGCATTTTATTTTCCGGTAATTTTCCTGCTGTTTTCCTGTAACGATACGTGTCTTCTTCCTGACAACGATTAATGATATTGCCCATATGCCAGTAAGTCAACTCATTGTATTTGAAATACGTTTGTTTCGTACTGTAAAAGTAATCTTCATATCCATACTGGTCTATGTGATTGGCAAGTTCCAAAAACAAGTCGTTGTCTACTCTTTCCTAAACAATATACTCATTTGGACAGGTTTCGGCGTATGTTTTTTACAAAAATCCAATTTAATCATCTAATAAATTATAGTCTTTTTGCGAATTGTAAAAACTGTCGGATTCCTTATTGGGTAATCGAGCAAACACATCTTCAATTCTGGTCATGATCATTTCATTTTCAGTAGGTATCGACAAACCAAATGAGGTAGCAAGAATTGGATAAATTTCATTATCAATGAATTTGTTTCTCACATGGGGAATATTGAGCAGATTTTTATTTATCAGTGAAACGTCAGTGAAAGAATCTAAAGGTATTCTCATCGAGTCGTAAATAGCCCCACCACCACAGTAGACAATCGGTCTGTTATTTAATGCTTCCTTTAACCTACTAAAAGCAATTCCATGATTTATCTTTCTATTACAAAATTCTGTTTCAATTCTTTTTATTAGATGCGAAGTTTTTTTAGTTAATTCGACATGATATGTTTTAATAGGCATTTCAAATCCAGATTGATTTTCAGAGAATAAAAATTGAATTTATTCTAAAGGTTGTTTTTTACTTGATTTAATGTATTCTTCGAAAATATAATTTAGCCCTTTTGGTATTGAAAGAACTGCATGAACATCTGGAAGTTTATCAGATGTAATAGTAAAAAATGCTATATCAGTTGTTCCGCCACCAATATCTGTAAGCAAATGCATACCTTGACTAAGTTTTCCTTGCAGAGTTATTGAAGACAATCCTGCAAATGCTTCAGGTAATATGTTTAATCCATAGAAGTTTAAATCATCTTCTTTGAATTCAGTTAGAATCGTGTTATTAAATAACTCTTCAACATTAGCTTGGAGAAACAATTCAAACTTACCATAATAATCTACAAGTTTATTTGCACCAATCAGTAATTTATACGCAATTTGTTTTTGTTTATCTGATTCATGTTTCAATATACTATAAGGTACTCCCATTTGAGTAAAAAAATCAGAGCCAATTTTTTCACGTATTGTAAAAAGAACAAAGGCAAGATACCAACACGAAATTATTTCTGGTTTAATTGTATGATTCCAGTTTTGATTTGTAAATGTTGCCAGTTTGAAGTACCTGAAAATTTGTTTTTGGGGTTTGTTGTTGTTTTGCCAGGTTGAATAAGCTTGATTGTATTTCTCTTTTGCAATATTACAAGCAGTTTGATATTCATCACAATCGTAATTATAGTCATTTTCTATAGCTAGACATTCATCATTCCATTCTTCCAGGAATTTTGTGTTTGATATTTCTATTTCTTTACATCTATTCTTCCAATTCTCTTCTTCAATTTCGTATTGTTTCTTCAACATGAATTGCTCTTTAATTGAAAGACCTTTCAAATCAGGCTTTTTTTTAGACTTCTGAGGAATTAATAACATTTCAGGCTTTTCAGGTAACACCAAAACTGGTTTTTCGGGTAATGTTAAAATTGGTTCCGGAATGTTTGCCGATGCAGTTTTACACAAATTTTCATTTATAAAACCGTAACTAACAGTATTATCCTGATTTATTTGGACTATTGAAGGAAATAATACAGTAGATTTACCTGTTAAATCAGTAAATTCCACAAATTCGTAATTTTTTTGTGAAGGATTAGATGCATCTTCAATACAGACTTTTGTTTGATGCGTTCCAAAATCAAGTCCGACAGTGTAACTCATAATTAAAAGATTTTAATGTGACTTAAAGATATTAGTTTGGGTTCTTTTGGTTGAATTGAGCTATCCTTCATTTTATAAATAGTTTCATCTTTTTCAGCTATCAGATTACTCAATTTTCCTTTTCGGGCAGGTAATATTCTTTTTGAATTATTTCGTTCTTCTTCATCCCATGAATAATTAGCCTTATTTTCTATATCTGCGATCTCTTTTACTTGAATTGAAATGCGATTGTTATAAAATTCCTCTGTTTGTTGAATTTGTAATTTTTTTCCATTTTCTAATCGCATCTTCTGATCTTCAATATAATTAGTAAACAAATCGTTTATTCTGACCGCAAATTCAGTTCTTATATCGTCAACTATATCTACAATATTTAAAATTGCATTATTAAAAATCGTCGCATTTAACTGAGATTCTCCCAGGATTCTTTCACAAATATCTGAGTTTTCAATTATTGAATTGGTTTGCATATCAAAAACAACAGGTACAAGTGTTTCCACTATCTGATGTTTACCAAACCATTTTTTTGTTATACTAAATGTGTATATTCCCAGAAAATAATCTCCAACCGTAATTTCGTTGACATCTTTAAAATGCTTAATATTTATTCCAAACTGAAATGCTGTTTTTATATCTTGTAACTTCAACTGAAAGAATTCTTTTGAAGCCAGAATTAGAGGATGGTAAGCATTTACATAAATAGTTCGGGGATTATTATACGCAGTTTCCTGATTCATTGTAAACTCAAATTCAACTTTATCACGGATTGAATTAATAAACTGACGAAATAATACTTCTGTTTCAACATCACTACTACTTGGCTGATGTTGACTTAAAAAGTTTATTAAGTATTTATTATCTGAATGTGGTATCTTTATAGTATATGTTTTGTTTAAGTTTATTTGCAAAACACATTGAGTAAGATGGTTTCGAATTATTGACTGAAGGTAGTTTTGAAGTTCAATATCTGTAATATATCGGTGATTTCGTTGTACTTTATCAATTTCATTCCGGAAGTAAAGATCATTGGTTAATGTATCAGTCAAACCTTCGTTTATTTGCTCCAGGTTTGTTTTCTCGATAAGTATTGCTCTACTAATGTTTTCGATTTTAACTTTTCTCTCTTCCGGAGTTAATTCGTTACAATACAGATCTTTTTCAAGCTTTACAATCCTTTGTTGTAAAGTTCCGCTTTCTGTATCTTTATCAAGAATGGCTTCTAAATCACCTATACAACTTTTAAAAATTCCTATCCTATCCAATAATCTGTCGTATATCTCTTCCTGAATTGAATTTTTCACGATCAAATTGTAAATATGAACTCTGGATGACTTTTGACCAAATCGATCTATCCTTCCTATCCTTTGCTCTATTACCATTGGATTCCAAGGTAGATCATAATTGCAAATGATATCGCAAAATTGCATATCCAGCCCTTCGCTGCCTACTTCAGATGAAAGTAATACGTTTATGTTAGCATTAGTTTTGAACTCGTTAATTACATTATCCCTTTCTTTAATATCCCCGTGGATCATCACAGTGGAATATCCCATGTTTGCAAGCCGGATAGACAGGTATTTTAATGTGTTTCTGAAAAGTGCAAAAATTATTATTTTCTTATCGGTATTAATATGTAGTTTTTTCAGCAATTTTATTAAACTCTCGAATTTAGCATCCGATAAAGCAGCATAACGATCAACGCCATTGTTTAAATCTTCTTCTGAATTTAGAAATCCGTAAATACTGCTTGCAATACGCCTTTTCTTTTGGATTAATCCCAAAGAATGCCCTTGTGTAAGTTTTGCATCACCATACTCATCGATATAACTATGCTCATCAATATATTCATCCAGAATCCTATCAAAATGCTCTCTTTCATCATTATATAATTCTACTTTAATTGTATGAGGTTCCCGTATGGGTTGAGTCCAATCGGTAGTGACCTCTCTTTTTCGGGTTCTGGAAAAAATATTATTCATCATACTCATTGATGAAATATCGAATTGTAAAGCAACTCTCTTTTCAATTGTGTCTTTACCACTTGTTAGGTCTTCAATTATTTTGTTATAGAGCGGATAATCTTTGAATAGTTGATCGATAGTTGTATTTCTTTGATAGGTGAGGTCTTCACCAAAACGAATACTTAATTCTGATCCCCTGATTGTAGTTGCAATTTCAGCTAAAGGGACATTACTGTTTAATTGTGAAATTGCAACAATAAATGGTTTATTTATAGAAAGATAGTTTTGAAAAATCTCGCTGTTGTTAAATTGTTGATTATCTAAAAGATGTAGCAAATTATAAAGATTTTCTTCACTGATCATGATTGGTGTTGCAGTAAGGAAAACAGCTGAAATAGCATTTTGAATAATAATTTCTGCACCTTTATAAGTTTTAGTTTCTTTGTTTCTCAATCTATGAGCTTCATCACATAGGATGAAATCAAGTCTTACATTTTTCTCTTCAATGTGTTTTAATATTGGATTAGTTTCATCATCTTTTTTTTTAGAGCTTCGGATTGCTTCATAATTGACAATAGCTTTCAAATTTCCACTATTTAAGTCATCTACTAAATCAGATTTTCGGTCGTAAATTTTAAAAGTGAAATTAAACTTTTCGCGCAATTCAGTTTTCCATTTCTCTTGTAACATTTTGGGACAAACAATTAGAATATTACGAAATTCTTTTCGGGCTGATAATTCCATCATAATATGCCCTGCTTCAATAGTTTTTCCCAAACCAACTTCATCAGCAATAAGTAACCTTCTATTACCAGAGTTTAGAAATTTGAGTAAAGGTTTGAACTGATAAGCTTTAAAAATTGTCTTAGATGCCTTTAATGTAGAGATGGTGTTGTTGCTTGTATTTTGGATTTTGAATGTGGTATTTATTCTCGAAAAGTCATGATAAGTCCCAAACAGCCCTTGTTTACAGCATTCAAACGGATCTGTCAAATCTGTATCTACAATCAGGTTTGATTCAAGTGAATCCTTTTCTCCATCACCATATTTCACACGATAAAGTTGGCGACCTCGCACTGGTGAATGAACAGACAGTATTACACCTTTTTCATTAGTGTTTACGTTTAGAACTTTATCTGCTATGTTGAATTTAGCCATTGTCTTATTTTTATAAATTGAAAACAGTGTGTGTTTTTGGTCAATTCAGAATTTAGGATTGATTTTCTTTATAAAAAACGAAGTTAAATTGATAGAAAAAATTATGAGAATCTATTTCATACCCCTCGTTTCTTGACAAAGGAAAATCAGGCCTGATATACTTTTGTTTGATAAACAACATGCTTTACATTTCATCATCTTCTACAGTTTCTTCTACATATTGTCCTTCTTCTACGGTTAATTGTTCACGTGGAATTAATTTTCCCATTGCTTTCTCTATTCTTTGAAGAATCTGATCTTTTCGATAAGCAAAGAAACCTTTGAAATCGTCCTGATACATTAATTCGGGACTAACAACGTGTGATAATAATATATTATTAAATTCTTCGTCAGACACGCCAGCGTGTTTTTTTAATCTATCCAGGTATTTACTGGGTGCATCACCACTCACGATACGATTAGTCCGTCCGGATAAAGGAGTTTTATTTACAATGCTATCATAATCACCTCTATCAATATGGTTTTTTTCACACCATGCAACCGGGAAAATATGATGAATATCAATGGATTCTGAGAAATAGGTACTAAGGTCAATTTTAGTAGCAGATAGCCAGTCTTTTGTGTTATCGTCCATTAGCATAGCGTAAACACCTTTATAAGCAGCACTATTTCTAGTTCTAAGTGTATTGAGACGTGAAGGAGAGAAATTAGCATCATATATTGTTTTAGGTTCCTCGCCATTATTTTCGATCCAATTAGTGACCTGCGTCATGTCCAATGCATACCTTGTTTCGTTTGCCGAGCCGTAAAGTTCTCCGAAAACTCCACACCAGAACCAACGCATCAGTTTATTTTTATTCCCGATATTTTCTATTTTATCACCGAGTTTAGCAAGGATTGCAGACATGGGAACCAGTTGAGTACTGTATGGTAAATCACGAGCATTGAAAATGTGATTTTCAACCAGAATTTTTGATGCCTTAATAAAACCTCGGACTATTTCATTTCTATATTTTTCATAGTCTGAAAGTTTCAAATTCAGCATTTCCTTACGTTTAGCACTAACAGCCGGAGCATTTTCACTATTCCCGAGCGGCGAAACATTTAGTCTGTTTTTGTAAGTTGAATACAATGTTATGGCCTGAATTATATCTGTATTACTTATATTATTAAGAACTTTGAAAGGTTTTATGATTTTTTTTATATCTTCCCAATCCGCTTTTAAATCAAATTCTTCAGATGCAAATGAAGCTGTTAATAATTCAAATACAGTAAGTGAAACACCTCCGGTATTTACTTTTTCAAAGACTTGACATACAGCTTCTTTTGGGTTTTCCTTCATCATTAAAATCACCGGTAAATAGTAACTATTGAAACTGTTTATTATTTTATCTTCAAATTCATCCCAAAATTCACTCTTTTCACTATCGTGTTCCCAGTATTTATTAAACTTTCTTCTCCAAACGCTATAATCATCGACCATACAAACCGGATACATCAAATTCTTAAACTCATTTTCTTCAGTGGATAGATCAAGAACGACTTTACGACCAATATTCTCAGTTATAATTTTGTTCTCATTTATCGAGAAAATAGCTTCCTCAACATCAATTCCCGGTTCTAATGCTTTGACCATATCTATATAATACCAGCGCTTTATTTCATACCCTTTGTCATTTCGGGTATTTACAACTCTTTTTGTTTTTATCGCTTGGAAAAGAGATGTGATACGTTGTTGACCATCAAGAATCAACATTTCAGGTTTATTTCCATTAAGTCCCTGTACACCTTCTATCGGTTTTGTTTTAAATCTTATATTTTCATTTCCGGTTTCCAAAAGCATTACTGCTCCTATTGGAAATGATTTAGCTACTGAAGCAAGAATCCCTTTTATTCTGTTATCATCCCAAACCCAGCCTCTCTGAAAGTCAGGTAATTGAATTTTTCCACAATCAACATCTTTTAGTATGTCAAAAAGTACCTTCTTAGTCGAATCAAATAATTCCATAATCTGTTATTTATAATTTGTTTAATAATACTCTCTATTTACACCACCTCCACCTTCAATCCCAGCCCCAGTTTCTTCGAGATTTCTTCTATCTGCTGTTTCTTTTTGATGGTGGCAGAATGGGTGACGATGAGATAACCGCCAGGAAGTTCGTGTTGGTTGTAGAAATCATCGCGGGTTTTGGAGATGAAATCCAACCCTACCTGTTTCATTCCCAGTTTTTCCACTTTTTCAATACCTGCCTTTTCCACTACCTGTATAAGAGTTTCGTAGGCATATTTGTTATTGATTACTGCACCATCGGGGTAAGTGACTAACAGACCTGTCCAGGGAGCTTTAGGTGCTGAGGTGATTGTTTTGTGCGATTTCTTTTCAGGCTCTTTTGCTTTGGGTGACAGTGTATATTCTTTTGTTGCAGTATCATCGGTGATTACGCGCTTACGGGTGAGGCGCACGCTGAGCGGTTCGCCCGGCACATAATCCACCACCAGCACAATGGGACGTTGTATCTGAGTGATAATGGGTTCGATGCTGCCGGTAAGGCGTGGAATGACTTCATTCTTAATGAGTTCTTCTTCCAGATTATCTGCTTTCTGAAGCATTTCCTGGTTCAACGCCAACCCTAATTCCTTAAAGTTGGCAATGGATTGATACAATTTTTCGAGTTTGGTCATGGTGTGTATTTGTATAGTCGGAGTGTTAAATTCTGATTTTTAATTTATACTTGGATAATAATCTATTTAAGTTATTTTTCAAGTTTTTTTATTTCTCTGTCGAAATCGCTTTCGTAGGTTTTATCCTGAAGAACCCTGAACTTATCATATTCTTCTTCGGCTTTCAGTTTTGCTTCCAACATACTTACCTTGCCTTTATCTTTGAGGATTGGGTAATTGGAAAGTTCCAGAAATCCATTGATAAATTTCACCCATTGCTGCATGTTAAAGGCTATTCCGCGTTGAGCGTTGTTTTCTGCCAAATCCAGATAAGCAGAAACAAGACGGTTTAGCTCTACAATATGTTGGTGCGATAAATAATTTTTAGCCACAGCCACGTCAGTTTTCAGGATTTTTCCATCGGGAGCGGCTTTCCATGTTTTTAGTCCCATATACAATTTAGTGGCATCGGCTTCGGTATAAATAATTTCAGCAGCTGTTTGTCCGGTTATTGCCCAATGCAGTTTGTTCTGAACGGCAGCAAAAAAATCTTTAGTTTGTTGGCTGTTTTTATCATAATCGGTGCTGAGAGCATATATATCGGTTATTTTCTGATAAAATCGTCGTTCGCTCGAGCGGATTTCGCGAATTCGTTCCAGTAATTCATCAAAATAATCCTGTCCAAAACTTTTGCCTTGTTTTAAGCGTTCGTCGTCCATCACAAACCCTTTGATAATAAACTCATTGAGTGTTTGAGTTGCCCATTTTCTGAAATCGATTGCCTGAGCCGAATTTACACGATAACCAACTGCTAAAATAGCTTCGAGCCTGTAAAAAGTAGTTTCGTAATTCTTACCATCTGTGGCAGTTGTTTCCATTTTGGAAACAACTGAAATAGCAGCTAATTCACCTGTTTCGAAAATATTCTTCAAATGCTTGCTTACTGCCGGTACGTTTACACCAAACAATTCTGCCATGGCTTTTTGGGTAAGCCAAAAAGTTCCATCCTGAAAAAAAACACTTACTTTGGCCTTTTTATCAGCGGAACTGAACAACAAAATATTTTTTGTTTGCATATATTTCTTCTAAGTTTGTTAAAATACTTTTGATGTATATAGTTTTCAGAGATAGTCTCTCACAAAATCAGAATGTGTTTTTTATTTTCCTTTATTTCTTCGTAAAGCGGGTATAAATTACCCTCTTTATCCAACGATCCGAAAACCACCTGATCGGCATTTTCAATGATATACCGGTTACGGCTCAGGGCAGTTTCTACCGAATGACGTGGAGTTGAAACCACGGAAATGATCAGCAATCTGCCTTCTTCCAGCGGTTTAACAAGTTCATCAGGTAGGTTTTTATATTGTTTACGTCCCAAAACAACAATTATTGGCTGTGTACCTTTGGATAAAAAATGAAATACATCTTTTTCCAATTTGGAATGAAAACCTGTAATGATGCACATACCCCGATTGCGCATTTCAGTTGCCCAGTCGTAGCACTTGAGCACTGCATCCGAAGATATTCTCCTGCTGCTCAGAAAAGCAACTTTGGGTAGATTAAGTATTTCTTTATTTCCAATGTAAGTGGGTTCCATAAAAATCTTAAAATCTATATTCCCTATTGTCAGTTTAGTTTTTCAAATTCATCGAAAAGTGAATGTACAAATTCATCAACATGTTCTATTAATTCATACAGCTGAGTATTGCTAATTATATGCAAAGTAGATTTGTCATTTGATATTCCATTTCTGTGAACAATATCATGTCGAATTTCTAATTTATCTTTTAAATATTGATAATTGGGAAATGTAATTCCAAATGTTCCTTCAAATAAAGATTGAATTTCTTCTGACAACCTATGATATACTGTGTTATCAATTGCATTCTTTATCTTAAAATCCAATTGAGGCAATTTAGCATATATCTCGGATAACAGAATTTTTTCCGATTTAAGATTTTCATGATTTTTGAGATACCGCTCTTTATGTTTTTGACTTTTCATTACATAATGTCCACACATATCCTGAAGAAATGCTTCCATAGCAGAATAAACGCTTGCAAACAAAAGTTTATTCAATAAGTGTTTATCCTTTTCTTCAACATTCATTTTTGATAAAGCAACTATATCATCAATCGCTCTGTCATAGCTGTCAATACAGTGATAACGGCTCTTAAATCCTCCACCAATTTCATAAGCGACTGCTCCTCCTGATGCATAATAATAGGTATCTTCGGAGGTTTCTGTAGCATCATCGATTGTATAGTCGCCATCAATAATTTTATCGATTCTATCAATTCCACTTTCCTCAAAGTAACATCCAATATCCAAAATCTCTTTTTGAATTTTATTTTTGATAAAGATATTGCCTCTGATGAAAACTACTTTACTGGGTATTTTATAGTGTCCCCTTGCATCCATGTTCATTCTTCTTCCTCCCCATTCAGCTCACTCCCCATTCTGTACTTAATATCGTAATTGATTATAAAATCCAACTCCTCTTCAGTAAATCCATAATGCTTCGCTAAAACTTTGTCGATTTCGTCAATGATGGGCTTGGAAAGTTTGGGATAATATTCATCGTAAATTACATTTCTTCCAGTAGTTCTATAAAAAGTGTTCTTGACATATTTATTTTCCTCATAGTCATCAAACAATTTAACGCCAGTACTATCTAACAACTTATCTTCTCCAATACTTTTTGAAATCGGAAAGTTGTCAATAAATGTTTTCGATAAATTTCTACAATCAGTTTGGGCAACATAAAACCAGTAGAAAAGATTTGAAGATAGTGTTGCCCCAATTGAATTACTTCTATAACTATTGTCAACTGTAATTTCTTTTTCAGCTTTAACATTTTCTAAAATTCCATTTATGTAAGTTCTACTTTTCATATTTTTGATTAATAGAAAATATCCTCCTCCGGCAGCTCGAAAATAAATCTTATTTCCATTTGTGGAACTTAACAAACCAATTTTACTGTTTCGAGAAAGTATTTTCCCAAAAACTTGATTTTCAATATCAAATGATATCTTGGGTATTACATATGAATTTATATACTTTGAAACATCTGTATATTTTATTGTATTGAAGAGAATATTCCTGTTTTGGGTGTACCATCTATTGTATTTTGTTGAAAAAGTAGTTGTTTCTATTGTGCTATTATTTTTGTTTTTAGCTATAAAAATAGATGCTCTTAAATGTTCTATCATTTCAAATAACTTCCCAGGTCTATCATCATAGTTTGAAAACCAAATAGAACTTGAATTTAATTCAAAAATTCTTATCACTTCATCCATTCTTTTAGAACAAGTAATTGCAACAGGAACAATAAAGCTAAAAAATCCAAATTTATTATTGATTTGAAATCCTCTCTCAATACAATTTCCATAAAGATTTCCACAAAGTTTTGACTTTAATCTATCTAATTTGTAATTAAAAGAATTATCACTATGTTCCACATAAGGCGGATTTCCAATAATCACATCAAATCCACCATTCCCCTGTATAATTTCAAAAAACTCAGCTAACCAGTGGAAAGGTTGGTGTGAGGCAAGCCAGTCATTATAAGAAAGAACATTTCCTGATACAGTGGAGTTGTAAAGTTTGTTATTCAGTTCATTATTCAGACTGTCGAGCCGTGTATTTAGCTGATTTTTGGCTTCCTTAAAAGCATCCATATCTTCGTGCTGCGTAAACTGAATGTCCTTAAAGAGTTTATACGCCCTGGAGGTTTTATCCATTTCTTCCTCTATCTTCTCTCTGAATTCCAGGTTGGCAAACATATCGCCATAAGTTAAATCCTTTTCAAGTTCTGCCTGTGTGGCGTAGCCAATCAGCGTATTTCCGCAGCGTATATTGAAGTCGATATCGGGTAGCGGGTCCAGTCCCAGGTTTTCGGCACGGCGATCCACATCTACCACAGCCACCATTTTCAGGAACAGGCGCAGACGGGCTATTTCGGTAGCTTCGTGCATAATGTCCACACCGTAGAGGTTTCGCAGTATAATGCTTTTGTAGATAAAATACTGCATATTACTCCTGTATTTATGATCCATTTCGTCCAATTGTTCCCGGAATAGCAGTTCATTCTGTTCGTTGAACTCCTGCATACGCGCAATACATATTTCGTAAAGCGGTTCCAAAATATTCAGCGCTGCAAACAGGAATGCACCCGACCCGCAGGTAGGGTCGAGAATGGTTATGCGGCGCAGTGCTTTGTAAAAGTGCAGAATAAACTTATGGTCGGGAATCGTAGCAAGCAAATCCTGCACAAAGGAGCGTATATCCAGGTTGTAGGTAATAAAATCGTTGATGTGGGTGATTTCTCCGTTAGCAATTTTCTGCCGGAGATCGGTACAGCGTTGCCGTCTTTCCACCGTTTCGCGCCATATCTCGGTAGGCAGTGCATGTTTTTCAAAGGCCGGTTCATTCCAGCGGGCACGGCGTTCCAGCAGGTTGGGTTGCGAGGTATCGATGCCTGTTTCTATGTAATCTGGCAATGGCTCGTCCACTCCTTTTTTCACTGCCTCGTAAATGTATTTATCGCCGCTGTCTTTCAGCATCTGCCACACGTACCCGTTGGGTGCAAAATGCCTTCCGGACGAAGTTTTTGCAACATCATCCATCAGGAATGGCAGAATGCAGTTTTTACTAATATATTCCGTGATGTCCTCTTTCGTATAGTATGCGCCCATCTGTGCCCGGTCGTTGATGTATTGCTCGAAAATATAGCCCAGCACATCGGGGTTGATGTCTTTTCCGGTAGCCGTAATGCGTGTGTCGAGATGCCAGTGCCATTTGTCAAAGAAATCGAACAGATCTTCGAATGCTTTATCCGGAATATCTATCTCGTTGTAATCTTTTTCCAGCTGATGTTTATCAAACAGTCCACCGTTCAGGTATGGAATGCGTCCGTATTTGATTTCAAAATCACGACTGTGTTGTGGTGAATTCAGTCCCCCGTGAAACAAAACTGTGAGAAACCCTTTGTAAAAAGATCCGAAAAATTGGTCATCACCCTGCTGTAGTTTTGTCCATGCCAGCTTATTACGCAGGTATTCGGTATCGAAATTCAGAAATCCTTTTTTCTGGATAAAATAGCAAAACATCAGGCGGTTGAGCATTACGGAAGCATACCATTGTCGGTCGCTTTCGGGGCTTATTCCCTCTATAAACCTGACAAACGAATTGTGCTGTTTGCGGAAACCGGTATAGAAATCTTTGGTGATTTTTTCAGAATTGACTTCAAAAGCTCCGTGTACTTTGTGCGTTACATCTACAATGTTGGTTTCTTCTTCCAGGCCGAAACTTAAATTAGATACTTTGCTGAAAAGAAAATCCGCTTTGTCGGCACTCTGATATTCCACCACTACAAGATCTCTTTTCTCCACCGTTTTTACAGGAACCATCCAGAGCTGATGCTCCGAATTTTCGAGCGTAAAAATAAGAATGTAGTTGTGGAAATATTTTCGAAGTTGAAAATCTATCTTTTTACGGATGGTATGTTGTGGAAGCTCATCTGTCTGACAAACCAGGGCTTTGAATCCCTGCTTGTCAGCCACCGGAGTGATTTCATACTCTACTTCGTCGATACTGATTGGATTTATTCTGTCGGAGGCGTGCACGTGATTCCAGCCCAGTTCGATAAAAAACCCATTAAAATTCTTTTCGGTGATGTAGCTGTTAAATTCGTTTCTTCTCATGGTGTGATGTTAGATTATATTCAGTATAATTTATCCTAAATATTGTTAATTCACAGATTACAGTATGTGTCAATTGTATAAAATGTTTGTATCTTTGTCTTACAATAAAAGAATTATCACCGCTTTGCGGTTTTCAGATAGTTGGATCGGGGTGTCCCCGTTCGGAAAAGGGTTGCTTTGCAACTCTTTTTTTTATTTAATCTTATATTGGATGAATTTTCAATCCATGCATTTTATTGTTCTGTGCATATATTTTATCTTTTATGATTTCGAAGGATAGATTAACAGCATCTTTATCCAACACAAAGCGAGTAATGGGATATGCCACGAGATCTGTAATTTGCAAACCAATTATATCATCTCTTTTATCTTTGAATTGAAAGGTTTTAAAATATTTTTTTAATCTTTTCTCATTTACAAAATAAGTACCTCTGTCCAATAACTCATTGTAATAGTCTAATAAAGTTTTATCCTCTTTTTTCCCTCTTCGTTCAGCAACGATATGTAGTTCAATGTCCTCACCCGTTCTTTTCTGCTCTCTATCAAGCAGAAAAACAGTGCGCTCCATGATAAAAGAAAGAGAAATTGCATAAACATCGGAAAGTTTTCCATATTTACGTATGTACTTATCCTTCAAAATACTGCAAGCCACTATAGTGTAATCATTTTCGCATAATACTTTATTCAGATCATCATAGAATAAACTCTTTTTTTTCAAATCAAATAAAATCTCAAAACCATTTTGGCATTTCCGAATATCGCGTGAATGTAACACTACCTTTTTATCTTGCCAAAAATTAGTTTTAAGTGCATTAACTTGCGACTTAATATTTTGGTACTGATCATCAGACACTATAACACCACATAAAGTGAAAATAGGAAAATCAGGACTAAAATTGCTCAAATTTTGGTCTCCGCATTCATCTAAAAATAAATAATATTTCATTAAATCTGTTTTATTTTATCAGCTCCGCAATCCCATCGAACAAATAATTTGAGGTTCTTTATTGCGTGTTTCTTCTTCGTCTTTCTTGATGGATAATTCTTCTTCGTTTCTCAGTTCTTTTACCAAATCTACTATTTCCATGGCAGAAGTTCCTTTCTTCAGTTGACGATTAAGCAATATCCGGGCGTTTTCTTTCAGGGGATAATTATAAATATCGTCCATAGCCAGTTTTAAGTCTTCGGTAACAAACAATCCGTTTGAAGGCTCTTTGCAAAATGCCTCGAGTAAGGTGTAAATCCGGTATTTCGTACTAAAACGTTTACCCAGTGTGCCACTTACTTTTATCTCTTGTGAACTAATCTGGTCAATGGATTTTCCCACCAATTCGTGGTGATTTTCAGTTCTTTCCAGAGCAGGTTCGTGGATAGAACAAGCCAGGGCTTTCAGGATAGCGCTTTGCGAATAGGTTTTTATTTCACCTTTTTTATCCATCCACAGCAGCATATCGTTGTCGCTTGGGGTTTTAGCATAGGTTATTACTCCTTCATTTATGGGTTGATCGGTGCTTTTGGTGGAATAAATTACATTGCTTAATGCGGGAATAATCGTTTTCAGTTCGGGATTGGCATCGGTCGCATTTTTCCAGATTTGATACGCTTTGGAACTTAAATCCACTTCACCTTCGTCGTCATCATCAAGTACACCATTCTTTTCGTTGTAAATATCCATGAGGTTTTGAGAGTTACCTTCAAAGAAAATTTCATCACTGCCAACCACATCGGCATTTTCGTTTATCCTGTCAGTCAATCTTTGTCGCAAACGAATAATACGTTCTACCCCTTCAGCCGGGAAGAACGAGTAACAAAGGACTTGATCAGAAAGTTGACCGATACGGTCCACGCGTCCGGTTCGCTGTATCAGGCGGATGATAGCCCAGGGCAGGTCGTAATTAATCACAATGTGGGCATCCTGCAGATTTTGTCCTTCACTCAATACGTCTGTGGAAACAACAACTCTTAGTTGATCATTTTCAGCCGGAATGGGAGTTACTTTGTTGCTTACAGGCGAAAATCGTTCAACAATGTGTGTGGGATTAGCGCTTGCACCGGTGACACATTCCAGGTGAGTTATGCCTCGTTTTTTAAGCTGAGTATGTATATATTTTGCTGTATCGGAGTACTGAGTGAAAATTATTATCTTCTCATCCTTGTGTTTCTCGTTTATTAGCCGGAATAAGGTATTCAGTTTTTCATCTTTCCTAGCTTTCCACACTCCGCAGAATTTTATAATTTCTAACAACCGATCGCAGTCGTTCTTCAGCGCTTGTTTCAGGGTTCGTTTGAAGTATTTGCTATCAAGCCACCTTACGTTATTAGAATTTCCGGCAATGGAATTGTAGTAATCTCCGGCAACAGAAAGATAATCTTCGGGCGAGGTTGAGAAAGTGAATTGAGCGTCGTCCGGTTTTTTCACCAACTGCACATTATTACTTTCGAATAATTCGTTTTCAATATCTTCATCTTCCAGCAGTTCGTCTGTAAAACTGCTTTCATCACCGATGGGCAAGGGTAATTTATTCTCCAACGCATAAATATAGATGGCATTGCGCAGCACGTGTCTGTATAGCGAAATGAGGTATGAAATCCCGCTGCTGTCCAGTCGTTTAAAGAAATTGGTTCGGCAGAATCCCATCATACGTTGTCCGGCACGGCTGAGGTTCTCAATTATTTCCTGATCTCTCTCCGGCAATTCGGGAAGTTTATCGCTGATGTAATGAATTAATCCATAGCGGGGCAATCTTAACTCTGCCATTTTATCCATTACTTCTTCGGAATACAGGCTTTCGAACTGATCTCCTTTTTCAGTCGGGAAAGTTATTGATTTTGGAAGTCGTTCAGGAAAATAAGATTTTGTGCCATCCCGGAATTCTAAATACTTCCCACGTTCATCATGCTTTGCATAATTTTCTTTGATAAACGTTCGTGTTCTTCTGATCAGGAAAAGCCGCATCAGTTCCTTCCAGTCATCCGGTTCATTGCTCCGGCTGAATGCTTTGATACTTCGGATATAATCTTCGTCGTGTTGTTTGGAAAACTCTCTTTCACCTCCCAATGAACGGATGTAATTTTCTGGCTGAATTCCAAGGTCAGTATCGTCTTTCAGAAATAGTCTTAATTGATTTCCCAGGTCCGAAAAATCCATATTATACGGAGTGGCCGTAAGCATTAGCACTTTGCAATTCTGTAAATTGATCAGCTGCTTAATATTCTGATACCGTTTGCCTTCACTGTTTCTTAAATTATGGCTTTCATCTATGATTACCAGGTCGTAATGGCGAACATTATTTACGTCGATTGGTTTTGACATTGAATGAATATCCGCTTTCAAGTCATATTCTATCACATATTTTTTCCACATCGCCTGCAAATTTGCCGGACACAGAATTAATGTTGAGCAGGAGTTGTTGAGTTCATATACTTTGGCAATGGCGCAGGCGGTAATCGTTTTACCAAGTCCCACCACATCGCCTATCATGGCTCCTTCTCTTCTCTCGAGATGCCTGGCTGCAAGTTTAACGGCTGTTTCCTGGAAGGGGAATAAGTCCTTTTTGAATTCTCTGGGTAAACTAAATTCGCTTATACTGTTACGGGCTTCACGGCTCAGATGATAGGCCGTTTTCAGGTAAATATAATAGGGTGGAATTAGCTTTTCGCTCGCCCAGCTGTTGTCTATTATTTCTGCTAATTCTTCCGTAATATCCAAACTCAATCGGTCTTCCCACCTGTTATCAAACCATTCAGCCAATTTTTCAGCATGATCGCTGTCACTGAATCCGGCATTTAATTCACCCTGTCCGTTCAGTCCGCCATAGGTAAGATTACTGCTGCCCATAATGGCCTGTATCTTATTAAAGTGATCTTCGGGCCGATGTGCCAGATATAATTTTGCATGAAGAGGTTCTTTCAGATACAAC
Source organism: Bacteroidia bacterium (assembly GCA_009929445.1). Lineage (GTDB taxonomy): Bacteria > Bacteroidota > Bacteroidia > Bacteroidales > Paludibacteraceae > UPXZ01. The sequence continues at coordinate 2,445 of SAAL01000067.1, read as the reverse complement.
TTGATACACACTCTTTTAGCTTTCAGTTGAGCCGAAAGTCGTCTCAAATTAACTTCATCAAAATTAGTCTGCTTTCCAATGATTAACTGCTTTCTAAAATCATCCGCTATTTGTCTCTTACACAGTTTTACTTCGTCACTATCAGGAATTTGATTGGTTTGAGAATTGATATATCGTTTTATTATTTCAATTCCGGGCCGTTGCATTCCAATTAGCAAACGACAAATACGATGAACGTTATCATCATTTTCATAAACAAAATCCCCATCCAGTGCATCAATTTCGTTTATTATCAAACCCCAACCACGTAAATTAAAATATCCCACACAAAAGTCAACTCTTTTAACCTGTGAATTGGATATAATTCCTCTGAGACCTTCAGTAAATTGTGTAGTTATGTTATCGTAAATTTGTGCCATAAAATATCTGATTGCTTATGCTCTTATTCACTTATTGTTATTTTTATAAAGCTGATAATTCCCTTATAACATATTGATTTTTAATCATTGATAGAAAGGATTCTGTAATCGTCCCACAAATCTACAAATTTACTTTAACAATACAATTAGATTATTATAGCAGATTTTAATTCTATTTTTCAAGAACATATCTCAGTTTCCGCAAAGTTACAACGCGATTTTGACAATATCTGTCTGAAATAAAAAAGTTTCTTTTTTCTATGATTTTTTTTATCTGAAACGTTGAGAATAATCCTGGCTTAGCATCATTACCTGTTTTCTGAAACCTGTAACGGAGACTTTGCCTGTCCGGGCGGGTGATTGTCGGTGAGGATAGGAGCGATAATATAGTGACCTGTGAGAACGATAGCGGTAATTGCAGCCATAAGATAAATTTGTGTTTTCTGGTTAATGGGTAATCCGGTTCCGGTTTTGTTGCCGGCGTCCGTAGTACGGACGAGTGGCTTCCGGTAAAGCAGTGACAAATATAATAGTTTTCTTTTAGTATGTTAACATCCCTGCCTTTTATTTTCATTATTTTTTTATTCACAGCGCTGCCGCATTACCGCTGCTAACGTGGAAACGATCCCATCGCTTCAGGCGGTAAGAAGCCCCCACCAACTCCCCTCCCGCCTTGCGGGATAAACGGCGGGAGAGCTTCTGTGATTGTAACGTATTGTATCGTCCGGAAATGTGTTTACTTATTTTCTACAAACCTATTACAGGACAAAACGCTCTGACTATCAGGTATCATTCAAACTCCGGAAAGGACGTATTTTCATTCCGGCAAGTGGCATCCAAACTCTTTGAAGCTCAGGTTGCAGTTCCGGGTGTTCCCGTCTAAACTCTTATAAAGTAGTGTTGCAGTTCCGGCACATACCGTCTAAACTCTTAGAAAGTAGTGTTGCAGTTTCGGCAAGTGCATTTAAACTCTTTGAAAGTAGTGTTGCAGTTTCGGCACATACCGTCTAAACTCTTATAAAGTAGTGTTGCAGTTCCGGCAAGTGCATTTAAACTCTTTGAAAGTAGTGTTGCAGTTCCGGCACATACCGTCCAAACTCTTAAAAAGTAGTGATGCAGTTTCGGCAAGTGGCAGACAAACGTTTAGACGACAACTCAACGTTTATGCAGAAAAAAATGAATCTATTGATTTCAGATACGCAAAAGGTGTATTCCTGCTTCTCACGGGATAAAATAGCGCGGTTATTTTATCTGTTGATAGTCCGTGTGCGACTTTTAGTCGCACTCCGACTCGCGTATTGAATGATGAGGTTTTTGCACGAAGGGTGCGTAATCCCTTCACCGCCGCCGGCACAACTTACCAAATAATGTCATCTTCGGGCGGCGGAGAGAATAATAGTATCGATTGTCATTTTTACCTGCCTCCGGCAGGCCGAACGAAACACAGTGGAGTGAGGAATCTGCACTTGATAGCATGTATCGTTTCAATCCCCCTTGGTCCACCTTCCCGATGAATTCCCGATATTCGGGACAGGCTGTTAGGAAACGAAGGGTTGTGTGCTTACAGCATTCACTCAAAAAGTCCCCATGGAGAATTTAAGGGGTTTTATATCCGTATTTCATCCTGAATTTTGTTTTATTTTATCACTTTAAACCTCATTTTTATTCTTCTGCAAAAAGCCTTATATTTGCAGTTGACTTCAAATGAACAGGTAATACCCTGAAATCTAATTCTATTTACATTTTGATACAAATGAAAAATCACCTTTTCGCATCACTTATTTTAATCTTCGTATCTGTAAATCTCTTTCCTCAAAGCAGTTATCCACTCATCACGTACTCCGAACTCCCCAATCCGAAACCAACAAACACGGCGTTGTGGACATCGCAGCCCGATGTTGCTGTTGCCTGGGGCAATACCGATACGCGTCAGACTGCGCAAAAACATCAGCGGATGTTTTTCAGAGATAAATTAAATTTGCGTGAAAATAGACTTTTTAATAGTTGCATATGTGTTGATTATTTT
>SAAL01000163.1 GCA_009929445.1 Bacteroidia bacterium | reverse complement strand
TGTAAGTGTTGAAGAAACTGTTAAAAACATCCTATATGAGATAAAAAAGAAAGTATAAAACAATTTTTATACTTTCTTTTTTATCTCATTTATGGCTCGCAGATAAGGAATATTTTGAACAACTATATAATAATTATAGAAAAATTCCTTTATCTTATATAAAAAGAGTTGTTAATTTTTATAATTATGATTTTGAAGCCAATAATATAATACTTAATAATTTAAAAAATTCAAAGTCAAAAATATATAAGTTATCTAATAAAATAAATAACTATTAATAACCCTATTAGGAATTGAACATATAATAATTATAGTATTAATCATCCATAAAATCTCTCCTTTTTTCAAATTCTATTGACTTATCATATCCATCTATTATTGATTCCAAATATTTTTTATGCTCACAATAATCAATTCATTTATTTTTTACATAATTTATTATCTCAGTTATATATTCTTTCTTTTTTTCTAAATAACCTATTCTACTTCAACTCCAACTAGAAACATCACTATTTAATCATATAGTTTTAAAATCTTTAAATTTATTATTATAATCAAGAAATTTTTTTATAAAATAGATTTTATCTGAATTATTAAATTCTACAATAAATTCAAATAAGAATATAATATATTTCATTTCATTTATATTTTCTTGCATTTGACTATCTAAAAGAACTCTTAAATGTTCTAATAATATATTTTTATCATAACTATATTTTCAAAAATAGTTTACAATAAATCAATAATTATATATAAGTGTTTTCTTCAAAAATAAGTATATAATTTTACTAATAAACTTAGATTTAATTTTTATGAATCTATCTTTTTTTAAGTATTTTATATATAAAAAATTTAATAGTCTGTTAATTATTATTGAACTATCTTCTCTTTTCCATATTGAAGAATAATCTTTTTGATCATCATATCTTGATATATAATCCTTTTTACCTATTTGAGATTTTAAATATTCAATAATAAAATCATTATCTTTATTTAATATTAAATTTAATCATTTACAGTCATAATCAAAACTTTGATCTTTTTCATTACAAAGTAGATAACAATCTTTTATCAAACTAACATCCAAATTAATCAATTGTTCTAAATAATTATATATATCACAATGTGGATTAAATAAATATTCTAATGTTCTGATAGAAGAAAAACTTCATTTTTTTCATTTTATTAATAATTGTTTTATTATTAATAAAAATATTTTAATATCCTTTTTGGTATATTTAATTATAAAATCTAATCAAGTTGAATATTCTAAATCTACTGATTTATAATAATTATACAGTTCTGATATATAGTATGAGTTAATTAATCATTCATCTAACTCCATAAAAAAAGTTAATACCAATATGTTTCAATTAATAATGTTTTTGTTATTAAGTAATTTATAGACTTCTTTATCTCATAAGCATTCTATAGCTTTTTTTATAGTTTTTTTAATAGAAGTTAAATTTAAATAATTTCAGTTTAATAAATATTTCTTAAACAAATCACTAAATAAATCAATATCTGTTTCATATATTGTTGTAAAAATAAGATCTAAAGAAATTTCAAATATATAATCTTTGTTTTGTTTATATAAACTAATATATTCTTTTATTTCTTTTAAAGTCTCAAACATTATATAATAATCTTTTTCTACATATTCATTAATATATTTTTTAATCTTTTGTTTTTTGTATTCATCAAAATCTTCATATTTTATTTCTTCGTTTTTATCTAGCCAGTCTTCTATTATTAATTCATAAAGTAAAAATTTCTTATCATTAATAAAATTAGATATTATTTTATCTTCAATCATTATATTTTTTCGTTTTAATTTTTTGTAAATCTTATTAACTAAAATACAATCCATAAGATAATCTGATTTAAGTTTCTTTATTATAAATTCTAATAAAAACTCTTTATCAATTTTGAGTATTTCGGATTCATCTAATTCCATACTTCTTAAATCACAATAAGACAATATTTTCTTTATTATCTCGTTTTTATATAATCTTAATTCAAATAAATCAAACATCATATTAAAAATATTTTTTCTTATTAACTTCAATTCATCATTAACTGTTAAAGAAAACTTTGAAAAATAATACTTATTTCTTTCTGAATAACTATTTTCATATTCAGTATTGAGATAAATAACAGATACTTCAATAAATAGCTTTGTAAATAATTTATTATTTCAGGAATTGCATTTTTTAATGATTTGTGTTATTAAATAATTTTCAATTGAATAATCTGTATATAAATGATATAAAAAGTTTTCTCTTATATTTAAAACTAACTCTTGAATTATTCATTGATCCTTTTCTAAATACAATAACATCAAATCTATAACATCTTTATATGAGTCTGTAAGTTTTAAATTACTTAATAAATTTAATAAATTATTTCAACATCTTGAATTATGATTATAGTCAAATTCAAGTTCTATTATTTTAGTTTCATTATTTGTTTTATTTATTATACTAATTTTATCCTTAACATATAATAATGTCTCAGTTTCTAAAAATATTGTAAAATTTTTAATTAGTTTTTCTCTAAGTAAACTATCAGATTTATTATAAAACCTTTTTATTTCTTTTTTGATTTTGTTATATAAATCTTTTGATGTAAATATAGATAACATTGAATTAATTACTTCTATAAATTTACTTGAGTATTTTTCATAAAAACACTCTATAAATTCAGATATTTTTATTGTATCTTCTATAAAAACTGTATTATAAAAAAGATAACTTGAAACTATTTGATCAGATATTTTTGCAATTTCATCGTTATATAAATCAATTAATTCATAATTATTTAGTTTAATTATATATTTCCATAATTCATCCTTATTTATTCAAATACATTCACAGATATCTTCTATTAATTCTGTATTAGTTCTATCAATGTAACGAAAAAATGAGACTATTGAAATAACTTTTTTAAAATTATCTCATAAATCGTCGATATCTTTTTTAATTCAAGAAAAATATTCTGAATAAATTTCTCCTGCATTATTAATTCCTTCAAATCATTTTTTATGTGATATTAATGATCCTAAAACAGCAATTCTACAATTTCAATTGGATAGTCTAATTATTTTTGTTTGAAATTTTGGATTCAATATTTTATATTCTTTTATAATTAGTTCTTTTATCTCATCATCAGAAAAATTTCAGATATTAAATGACCCGAAATTATATCACTCACATATTGATTTAATATTATTTATTGCATAATCTCTAACTGTAAACACAAATTTTATACTTCTTCATTTCTTTATGTTATTAATCAATTCAAGTAAATATTTTACAACTGATCCTGACCTAAATGCATCATCAAAAAATATTATATAGTTTCAATCGTCTGAAAAATATGTTTTAATGTCATTATATATATCTATACCAGTATATTTAATACATTTAATAATTACATTATTATTATTTCCAATTCTTCTTATTGTTTCAATCGTAATTTTTGTCTTTCAAACTCAAGGTGATCAATTAATAATTGTTATATCATTACTTTTAATTAGATTTGTAATTTCAACTATCTCTTTTTCTCTAAATAATGTATTTCACTTTAAAGGATTAGTTAATGGTGTACTGTCATTAATTTTTATAAAGTCCTCAATATCTAATATTTGATCAGTATCTAAAGAAATACTTAATTCTTCTTTAGCAATATTTGGATACTTATTTAATAAATCATATGATAATGTTGAATTTGTAATTACTTTACAACCAATTCATAAATATTCTCATAACTTACTTAGTTTTTCAATTTCTTTAGTATCAAGTTCTCTATTACAACAAAAAAATATACTTTCAATTTTGTTTACTTTAATTCAAGTCTTTTCCTCATTTATATCTTTTTTATAATCTTCTGTAAATTTATCTACAATTCATTTCACCTGAGTAGTATGTTCAGCAAAAATATATTTATTTGTAATTTCATTAATAAGTAATGAATCAGGAGTTCATATCGTAGGTTTATCTTCTCATATTTTCGCTCAGATTGAATATAAATTATAATTGTATTTCTTGTTTAAATATCTTTCAATAAGTTTATGAAATCTTGTAGAATCAATTTGTAATATTTTTTTTTGAATTTCATTTATTTTAGACATTTAAAATTAATATATAATAAATTATACTTATATTATATATTTACATTCAAATATCAAATTTATACACTTATCATCTTTTTTATTTCAATACTAGCTTCCTTTTTAGTTAAAAATTCTAATTGAATTATTAATGAACTTTTTGTTTTTTCATCGTTATATTTATTTTCTATCAACTTTATTAGTAATAATCTTTGCTTTGTTGTAATAAGGTCATCATTTCAATAACTTGTATTTTCCTTA
>SAAL01000162.1 GCA_009929445.1 Bacteroidia bacterium | reverse complement strand
CAGGGCTTGTCAGAGCCAAAATAATGAATGTTTTGCTTATTAGAGTTTTCATAAGTCTTCGGTATTATAGTTGATAACTTAAAATATTATCTGTATAACATGTGCTTATTTTGTTTGTTCGGTCAGCTTTGGTTTACACTGAAACTTTTAACAAGCGGAGATTTATTTTATATCCTGAAAAGCACAGGATTTTAACCGGATAATCTATGTTTCGTGTATTTGAGTTGCTGTAAATAAGTTAATTATTGAAATAATTCTTTAATTAAGTGTAAACTTTATTTAACTAAAAAAAAAGACGGATGTAATATTCATCCGTCTTTTAAACAGCAATTTATTCCTTTTTGGAGAAGAAAATGTTTTATAAATAAATATAAACTAAAATAATGCCCCATAAACTCCCCCTTCAGGGGGTGGGGGGCTTAATTTAATATTATTATTTTTTCACCGGTTCAACTCCGAATGTAAATCCGGCTTTTACGCGTTCAATCAGTTCGGGAACGATATCTTCGTATTCTCCCACAATACCAAAGTCGGCATTCTTGAAGATGGAGGCTTTCGGGTTGTGGTCAATAGCCACCACTTTGCCCGACTCTTTCATTCCTGAAATGTGCTGAATGGCACCCGAGATACCGACAGCTACGTACACTTTCGGACGGACGGTTTTTCCGGTTTGTCCGATCTGACGGGCGTATTCAGCAAATCCTTCATCCACGGTCACACGGCTGGCAGCCCATTCGGCTTTCACACCCTGTGCTTTCAGCGCTTCGGCAAGTTGTTTCACCAGCTGCATGTTGTCGGATACGGCTCCGCGTCCACCTGCTACGATGATATCGGCATCGAACAGGCTTTGTAATCCTCCTTCACCGCGAACAGTTTCAATAATTTCAACAACAAAATCTTCTTTTTTCAATTCCGGTTCGAAAGAGGAAAGAATTCCGGTGCGTCCGGGTACGGCGGTAGGAACTTCGAAGGTTCCTGCGCGGGCAGTGGAAACCTGCGGAAAGACAAAACCAAGAATAGTAGCCAGTTTACTTTCACCGTAAGTCGGACGACGGGAGTGAAGGATAGGCCGAACCACTATTTTTTGTTTTTTGTTGATGTATTCACCTATCGAAAGTCCGGTACAGTCGGCTGTTACACCGCTGCCGGTTTTCATACCGATACGTGGAGCAAGTTCGCGTCCCGAAGTGGTAGCGGCAAAGAGTGCTATTTCAGGATTGCGTTGACGGATAATCTGCGTGAAGATATCGGAGAACGGAAGTACAAGGTATTCTTCCAGGCGATCATCTTCGACCACAATCACTTCGTCACTTCCATGTTCGAATAACTGGTTGGCTAATGATTTTACATTTTTGCCAATCAGTACGGTCATTATTTTTGTATCGTTGCCCAGTTCGTCAGCCAGTTTACGGGCAGGAGTGAGCAGTTCGAGCGATGGGCGGGTGATTTTACCGTTGGCAAGTTCAGCCCAGGTAATAATTCCCTTGGCACCGTTGCGGATGTCAGTAATAGGAAAATCTGCGGGAGCCTCGGTTACCTTTTCAGCTGTACTTGCTTTTTCTCCCATTACGTTTCCACCACCTTTGATATTGGTTATCAGGCTGTCAACGAGTGCGGTTTCGTTGTGTCCGGTTGCCAGCATGATGGGCGGACGTTCGCTGACCATGTTTACAACATTGGCAACAATGGTTGGTGAACCGCTGATACCCACTTTGGTAGTATCCACTTTCACATCATCGGCACTGAAAACAGTAACCGTTGAATTGCGGGCTTTGATGGCGCCAATCAGCGACGGTTTGCGTGGTGGAGTGCCGGTAGGAGCTATGGAGATGGTGCAGGGCATCGGTAATTTCATCATCTGATAACCGCCTTCGATAATTCGTTTGGCAATGATGTTTCCCTTTCCGTCGGCCTTGATGCTTTCGACGAAGGTTGCCTGAGGAATGCCGAGGTATTCAGCCACCTGCGAAGGTACGTGAGCCGTGTCACCGTCGCTGGTCTGTCGTCCGGCGATTATGATAAACGGTTCTTTGGCATCTTTTGTGAAACCCAGGTGTTGCAGCATGCAGGCAATGGACATTCCGGTGGCGAAGGTATCGCTGCCGCCCAGTTTGCGGTCGGAGAGGAGATACACTTCATCATAACCCATGGAAATAGCTTTGCGCAGCGAAGGTTCGAAAGAGGTTGGTCCCATGGAGCAGGCAATCATCCGTGCATCAGGATATTGTTTTTTGAGTTGCAGTCCGGCTTCCAGTGCAAACTGACAGTCGATGTTGATGATGGACTTCGCTTTCGTTCTATCCATCAGTCCGTCTTCTCCCATACGCATTTCGGAAGGGAGAGGAACTTGTTTTATTAAATTTATTATAGTAAGTGACATAATAGTTAAATTAAAATCCGGCCCCCCGACCCCCGTTCGGCTGAGCTCACGTCGAAGCCTGAAGGGGGAGTTTGAACTGCTGTAAAGAGAGTTATCGGATGAATTATTATTTGTAATAAAAAGTCTTATATCAGATGATTATACTGAATATTCCCCCTTGAGAGCTTGTCCCGAACTTGATTCGGGAGGGTTAGGGGGCTTCTACATGTTCTGCCAGTCCGGTCCGTTGCCTCCGTTGGGAACCGACCAGGTAATTCCGTCGCCGGGTGATTTGATATCGCATGTCTTGCAGTGCATGCAGTTTTCGGCGTGAATACGTAATTCCTTGTTGCCGTTTTTGTCGGTGTGAATTTCATATACTTCCGATGAACAGAAATACTGGCAGGGTGCGCCGTATTCTTCTATGTTCACCGTTTTGAAGCTCTGGGGGTTATTCACTTTGACGTGAGCCACCTGTTGTTCATCATGATTAACACCTGAATAATAAACATCGGTAGCTTTATCGAATGTAAGCACTTTGTCGGGTTCCAGTTTATTCTTGTAACGTTCGTGGAAAAGTGTTTTCTTGTATTCACTCAGTTTTTTGGTTGTGTCTTTGTCGGCTTCCGTTTTCAGTTTTCCTACAAATCCTGCACCGCCTGTTACCAGGTCAGTACCGAAATTGAGTACACCGGCTACCATTCCTTTTGCAAATCCCTGACGGATATTGCGGGTGGGGTACATGTCTTTGTAGATCAGACTGTCCTTAATGAAGTCATCGTATTGTTTGAGGGTGTTTTCCGTGAAATCGTTTTTGCTGAACGCATTGGCGGCAGTTTTTGCTGCCTGCATTCCGGATGCAACACCCAGGTGTATGCCTTTCAACGCGGGCATTGCCAGAAATCCGGCGCTGTCGCCAACAATCATTGCATTGTCCACATAGAGTTTGGGTAGCGAATACCATCCGCCTTCGGGAAGTGTTTTGGCTCCGTATTCAACCAGTTTTCCGCCTTTCAGTATGTTGGCAATAAACGGATGTGTTTTCCAAACCTGAAACGCGTTGTGCGTATCAAATGTCGGGTCTTCATAATCAAGCCCTACAACCAGTCCAAGGGCAACTTTATTGTCGTTGAGACCGTACACAAATCCACCGCCGAATTCATCGCGGAGCGGATAACCCATGGTGTGATACACTTCTCCCGGAGCAATATTTCCTTCGGGAACGCTCCACAGTTCTTTCACACCGAGCGAGTAGATTTGTTCGTTTTTTCCCTTTGCCAGGTCAAATTTCTGAATGAGTTTCTTTGTCAGACTGCCGCGTGTGCCTTCGGCGAAAATCGTCAGTTTGGCTTCGATGCGATTTCCGGCCTGGAAGTTTTCCAGCTGGTTGCCATGATGATCCACACCGGTATCGATGGTTTTAGCGCCAATCACTTTTCCGTTATCATACAGAATTTCACTGACAGCAAATCCCGGATATATCTCCACGCCTTTCTCTTCGGCTTTTTTAGCCAGATAACGGCAAATCTGACCCAACGAAGCGGTGTAATTGCCTTTGTTGCTCATGTAGGGCGGATGAAACGGAACATGTATCTTTCCGTTTTCGCTCAGCATCATCATGGCGTCTTTGGTGACTTTTGCATTGAAGGGAATTTCGGCAAAATCCACGTCAGGCAAAAGTGATTTAAATACATCGGTTTTGATTACAGCGCCCGACAGGATATGACTTCCCACAGAAGCGCCTTTCTCAATCAGTAAAATACGACGTTCTAATCCGGCGGACTTTAACAAGTCAGCAAGATGAATGGCCGTTGCCAATCCGGAAGGTCCACCTCCGATAATCAGCACATCCGTTGAAACGGTATCAGCAGTACTCATTGTTTTTTTTTGTTTATATTTGAATGTATTTTTTGTTTTGTGAACTCAAGTTCCAATAAAAAAATCAACTTAATATTTAATTCAACTTTCGCAAGTATCATAACTTGCTGAATTATAACAAAAAAGCAGCATATTTATTTGGTAAAGTCGCTGAAAATCAGTAACTTTATGTCGC
>SAAL01000066.1 GCA_009929445.1 Bacteroidia bacterium | reverse complement strand
CGCGCTTCAATCTGTATCCACTTGGTGTAAGTTTCCCATTTCACTTCGTTGCGGGCTTCAAGTTCTTTTTCGGTGAGTACACCTGTTGAGGTGAACATTTTCACGCTTTGTTCGCTCGTAAATGCCTTGTAAATTTCAGGAACGCTTGTTTCGCAATCCAGTCCGCGTTTCGCTGCTTCGACTTTCCACTCTTCGCTATAACCATTGCCGTCAAAACGTATTGGTTTTGAGATTTTGATATATTCTTTCAGAATTTCAAATATGGCACTCTGTTCGGTGGAGCCGGCAGCGATTTTAGCATCCACAGCTATCTTAAATTCAGTCAGCTGGGCGGCTACGGCAGCATTCAGAGTTGCCATTGCTGAGGAACAGTTGGCGGATGAACCCACTGCTCGGAATTCAAAACGATTACCGGTAAAAGCAAACGGTGAAGTACGGTTGCGGTCGGTATTATCGAGCAATACTTCCGGAATGTGAGCAATACCCAAACTCAGTTGTTGTTTGTCGCTCACTACAATTGCTTCATCGCTGGTGCTGTTTTCCAGTTTATCAAGCACGGCTGTAATCTGTTTTCCGAGAAACGCTGAAATGATGGCTGGCGGTGCTTCGTTTGCACCTAACCGGTGCGCATTCTGAGCCGTCATAATGGATGCTTTCAGCAAAGCATTATTTTTATATACGGCCATTAGGACGTTAACCAAAAAGGTGATAAATTGAAGATTTTCTGCCGGAGTTTTTCCCGGTGTAAGCAATCCGACGCCTGTATCAGTTCCGAGTGACCAGTTATTGTGTTTCCCGGAGCCGTTAATGCCAGCAAAGGGTTTTTCATGCAGCAGCAGACGAAAACCGTGACGACGTGCCACTTTTTTCATAATGGACATCACCAGCAGATTTTGGTCGACAGCCAGGTTACATTCTCCAAAAATAGGAGCAAGCTCAAACTGGTTAGGGGCTACTTCGTTGTGACGGGTTTTCACTGGAATACCGAACTTATAAGCCTCAAATTCCAGATCTTTCATATAAGCTGCAACACGGGTAGGTACAGAACCAAAATAATGGTCTTCCATCTGCTGATTTTTGGCAGACTCGTGACCGATCAATGTACGACCTGTGAGCATAAGGTCAGGCCGGGTAGCATACAATCCTTCGTCAATCAGAAAATACTCCTGTTCCCAGCCAAGATAAGCAGTAACTTTTTTTACGTTCGGGTCAAACATTTGACAAACCGCTGTGGCTGCTTTGTTGACAGCGTTAAGCGATTTGAGCAATGGAGCTTTCATGTCGAGCGATTCGCCGGTATAGGAGATGAATATGGTAGGGATACAAAGTGTATCATCCACCACAAAAGCAGGTGACGAAGGATCCCAGGCTGTGTATCCGCGGGCTTCGAATGTACTGCGAATACCACCGCTCGGGAAGGACGATGCATCAGGTTCCTGTTGTGCCAGGAGTTTTCCCGAAAAATCCTCGATAATAGCTTCACCGGGTCCGGCTGCATAGTCGATGAACGAGTCATGTTTTTCGGCTGTTCCGTCGGTCAGAGGCTGAAACCAGTGCGTGTAGTGTGTCGCTCCAAGTTCCATAGCCCACATTTTCATGCCGGTAGCTACATCATCAGCTATATTTCGATCAAGAGTAACTCCTTTATCAATGGCATTATTCAGCGCTTTCATTATATCTTTGGACAGATATTTGGCCATAATGGATTTGGTGAATACATATTTACCGTAGTAATCGGTGGTGAATTTCGAAGGTGCTGTAACGCACAACGCTTTTTTCTTAAATGCTTCTTCTACTGCTTTAAATCTTAATGATGACATAATTGTAGGTAATTATATGGTTTGTTTTATATTCAGTTCTAATTAATAAAAATCTGTTTATTATATGGTACAAAAATAGATATTTTGAAAGCTAAACACAACTAAATATAGTATTTTTTAATCCTGTTATGGGTAAAGTGATAATATGTAATGAAAAATCAATATAAAATTAATGTATGATATTAAATAAATCAATTAAGTTTCAAATGGTAATTTATGTATTTTTTTAGTTGTTGAAAAAACACTTCAAAAAATTTAATTATTATGACAAAATGACTTTAATAACGAATAAATGCAATAAAAATAACACTATAATTAATTTGTAGCTTACAAAATGTATTTTAAAAATAAGGCAGACTATTTCATCGCGAAGTAGTCTGCCCGAAACAATAAAACTCAAAACATACGATAAAATGAAAGCATATCCTTTTATCGCAATCTCAGTATTTGTGACAGGGATGCGATGTGTAATTTTATAGTCGCTGACAGACCTGTTTTCAAAAAATATTTTGTTGTATTGACGCCACTGCATCAATCATTCGTAAAAAAGTTTTTTGTCTATTCGAAACTGGTGTAAGCAGTCTCACCATGCTGTGTTTCATCCAGCCCGATTGCTTCATGTTTGTCGTTGGCTCGGACGGCAATAATGGACCCGGTAACCTTGAAAATGATAAATGTGCCCAGGCCGGAATAGATTATCGTAGCGCCAACCGCTATTAACTGAACCCATAACTGATGCCAGTTGCCATAAAATGCTCCGCTATAAGCCTGCTGAACCACCGGAGTAGCCAGGAGGCCGGTCATGATAGCGCCAATCATACCGCCAATTCCGTGAACTCCGAATGCATCAAGCGAGTCGTCGTAACCCAATTTGGGTTTTACGCGGGCAACCATAACGAAACAAACCAGTGAAACAACCACTCCAATAGCCAATGCTCCGCCTACACCAACAAAACCGGCAGCCGGAGTGATGGCAACTAATCCGGCCACAGCACCGGTACTTGTTCCTACAATGGTTGGTCTTTTGTCATTGAACCAATCCAATACAGCCCAGGTAAGTGCTGCGGCTGCTGCTGCAATGTGAGTGACCATGAATGCGTTGGCGGCCAGTCCGTCAGCTGCAAGCCCGCTCCCGGCGTTGAAACCAAACCAGCCGACCCAAAGCATGGCTGCGCCCATCACGACATATGTAATATTGTGAGGCGGAAGCGCGTGACCTTCGTAATCTCGGCGTTTGCCGAGCATGATGGCTGTGACGATAGCTGCAATCCCGGCATTGACATGCACTACTGTGCCACCTGCGAAATCAAGTGCTCCGAGTTTGAACAGCCAGCCGTCGGCTGACCAAACCCAATGAGCAACCGGATTGTAAACAAGCAAAGACCATAGTAAGGTAAATATCAAAAATCCCTTGAAGTTGATGCGCTCAGCAAATGCCCCAATAATAAGAGCCGGTGTAATGACTGCAAACATGCATTGGTACATCACAAATACAAGGTGAGGTATGGTGCCAATGCTACTTCCGTCGGCGGCAACTTGCGAATGTGATATGAAATAGGGACTAAGATCGGATGCATGAATATTTCTCAAAAAAGCCCAATCAAAACCACCAATAAATGGAGCCAGAAATCCGTTTGAACTGCCGAATGACAGGCTGTAACCGCAGATAACCCATTCAATACTGATGACAGCTACGATTATAAGGCATTGCATAAATACATTCAATACGTTTTTGCGGCGAACCAAACCACCGTAGAAAAGCGCAAGAGCAGGGATTGACATAAATAAAACCAGTGCGGTAGCCATGATCATCCAGGCTGTATCGCCCGAATTGATAACTGGGGTAACAGCGGCATTTGTTTGAGCTTCAAGTTGCGTGACCGATGCTGCTAATAATACTAAAAGGGTGTATATGTATTTTTTCATTTTTGTAATATTTTTTGTGAGAGATTAGAGATTTTCGGAATTTTCTTTATTGTAAAGAGCGCCGGGTCCCGATTCGCCCGTTCTGATACGGTACGTTTCCTCAATGTCATAAACAAAAACTTTTCCGTCGCCCATTTCGCCTGTTCGGGCTGATTTCAGAATGGCATTGACTGTTTTTTCGAGGTTCACATCGCGTACTACAATAGAAAGCATGCGACGCTGGATGTAATTTGATTTAAAAATCTGTCCTCTTACAACCTGGTCTTCGGTGGACTTGCCCAGGCCGGTGATGTCCCAGTATGAAAACCACTCGATGCCCGCTTCGTTCAGTGCTTCCTTTACATCTTCGAATCTGGATTTGCGAATTACCGCTTCAATTTTCTTCATGTTGTTAACTTGTTAGTTTTTTAATAGAATAACTTGCATTTTGTTTGCCGGATATGGTTTTCGGCAGCAAAAGTATATAAATAATTTATAATACAAAACAAAAAGATAAATAAAAATCAAATTTAGCAGAAATATATTTCAAAACATGTTTTATATGTGTCAAAATGCGTGGTAATTATCACAAAATTGTTTCAAAATGATTATTTAAACTTTTACTCTCTTTGTCAAATACCTGATTATAGTGTGACACCGGCTGTGAGATAATATTGCTTTGTTGTGGGATTGAGAATTGCACTCAGTTTTACGGGAACGCGGAATGTTTCCGAAATCAGTAATTCTTTTGTTGCGCTCAACCCAAGATTAACTACGCCAAATTCGCCCGAAGGCGTGTGCCAGCCGTCGCCAGCTCCGGCAAATAAGCTGATGTTTTTCCGGGTGTATCCCAACTCGAAGTATTTGTCGCCGCCGGCAGTCTTGGCTCCTCCCGCTTCGTTCAGCATATAATTTGCGGATACAGAAAAACCTTGCATGTTGTAGCCAAGATTTATTTCGTAACCATGAGCTCCTGTGTCTTTGCTGTAATCAAAGTAGCTGGTTCCCGGGAAGTAATAATCGGTCAGCCCGGCGGTGAGCCCGAAGTCGAAAGCGTACTTGGTGAATAAATCCATTTCCAGGAAGCCATCAAAGCCGGCAGAGCCCCATGAACCTATGCTAAATCCACCTTTTGTAAATTGAAGGAGTGGCTGGATGGATGCACCTGATAATTTTGTGCCCCGCCAGACGTACGTACTGACAAGGTCCGCATTAATACTGACGCCTTGTGCCCCGATGTTTAAAGAGGTGGCGCTTGTTAACATGACAATCAATAAAATTTTTACCTTTTTCATAAATTCATTTTTTTTAGTGTTAATACTAAATCTGTTTGTTGATTATTATCTGCATTTTAATATGATATTGAAGTGTGGGATATCATAATGACTGAAAAAATTAAACATTATATTCAAAATGATTATGTAACGAGACAAAAGTATTCAGAAAGATAGTAAAAACAATAAATAGCTGTCATAAATATAAAAAATAATTAAACAATGCATCAAAAAGAAACCAAATAAAATAAAAACGTTACAATATGACAATAATAATCTGTTATTTGCAACAGATTGAAATATTGGAATTAAAGATTTCTTTTTGTTTATGTTAATTATTCTTGTGTTTCTGTGCTTGACAGGATTTTTTGAAGGACTGGTTTATGTTTTTCCGTTTATCAGGAATGTTATATCGATTTTTTTTAAAAAGTTATATCCGGTAGAGAGCACCCCTGAAACTTATTGTTGTAGTAAAGAGGGTATTAAATAAAAAAAATCCCGGTCAGCGTTGCTGATCGGGATTTCTGATATGAATTGTGACGTTGTTTTATTTTTCGAGCCTTTTCATGGCTCTGATTGTGTTTTCACGAATTCCGAAGGCGGAGAAGCGTACAAATCCTTCGCCCGCAGGTCCGAAGCCTGCGCCGGGTGTGCATACAATGTTCTTTTCTTTCAGCAGATAGTCGAAATATTCCCAACTGCCAATACCGTCAGGTGTTTTGGCCCAGATGTAGGGAGCGTTTACTCCGCCGTAAACGGTCAGTCCGGCTGCTTCAAGCGAATGGCGGATGATGCGGGCATTTTCCATGTAGTAATCTACCAACGCTCTCACCTGCTTTTTTCCTTCCGGACTGTAAGTTGCTTCGGCAGCACGCTGCACAATGTATGAGGTACCGTTGAATTTGGTGGTTTGACGGCGAAGCCAGAGTTTATTCAGGCTTACTTTTTCTCCATTTTCGGATAAGGCGGTCACTGATTTGGGAACAACGGTATATCCGCAGCGGGTGCCGGTAAATCCAGCGGTTTTGGAGAAACTGCGGAATTCGATGGCTATATCTTTGGCACCCTCAATTTCGAAAATACTGTGGGGAACGTTTTCCTCGGTGATGTAAGCTTCGTAAGCAGCATCGAAAAGAATAATCGCGTTATTCTCACGGGCATAATTTACCCAAACAGTCAGTTGTTCTTTTGTAAGTGAGGTTCCGGTAGGATTATTTGGATAACACAAATAAATAATGTCCACTTTCTCTTTCGGAAGTTCCGGCACAAAGTTATTGGCCATATTGCAGGGAAGATAAATCAGATTAGTCCATTGTCCGCTGGCAGAAGGTTCTCCTGCCCGGCCTCCCATAGCGTTTGTGTCCACATACACGGGATAACTGGGGTCGGTGATGGCCACCCGGTTCTGCAACCCGAAAATATCGCCGATGTTTCCGGTGTCGCTTTTAGCTCCGTCGCTCACAAAGATCTCGTCAGCTTCAATGTCAATTCCACGTGATTTAAAATCATTTTCAACGATGCTGTTCCGGAGAAAATCATAACCCTGTTCAGGTCCATAGCCTCTGAAAGTTTCACTTTTGCGTTGTTCGTTGGCTGCGGTAATCATGGCGTCGACGGAAGCATCGGGCAGTGGGAGCGTAACATCGCCAATTCCCATGCGGATAATATCTGCCTCAGGATTTTCAGTTTTGTGCTGTGCAACGCGTTTTGCTATTTCGGAGAATAGATATGTAGCGGGTATCTTAATAAAATTGTCGTTAATATAAGCCATTTGTTTGTTTATAGTTAATAGTGTATATTTTATAATTCCACTTCGCCTTCGAAAACGGTAACCGCGTCACCGGTCAAATATACGTGATTATCAGCTTCTCTCCATTCAATTTCGAGATCGCCTCCAAGCAGCTGAACCGTTGTCTTGCGGTCGGCAACCCCGTTGAGTACAGCGGCTACAACCGTAGCGCAGGCTCCGGTGCCGCATGCCATTGTTTCGCCGGCTCCGCGTTCCCACACGCGCATTTTCAGCATATCGCGTGAAATTATCTCAACAAACTCGGTGTTTGTACGGTTGGGGAAATAAGATGCATGTTCAACCACAGGTCCAATTTTCGGCAAATCAAGTTCGTTGACATTGTCCATGAACATAACGGCATGCGGATTGCCCATCGAAACGCAGGTAACCTGATAATCGGTATATTTGCCGAAAGAAACCACCCTGTTAATCACCGGTGACTCGTCGAAGGTGGTGGGGATGAGTTTCGCGTCGAGAATTGGCTCACCCATATCCACAGTCACTTTTTCCACTTTGTTATCATTGTTCACAAAGAGTTTAAGCGCTTTCACACCGGCAAGAGTTTCCAGAGTTACTTCGGTTTTGTTGGTCAGTCCTTTGTCATATACATATTTGCCGACACAGCGGGAGGCATTGCCACACATTTCAGCTTCCGATCCGTCGGAATTGAACATGCGCATGCGGAAATCGCAGGTTTCGGACGGAAGTATCATCACCAGCCCGTCGGAACCGATACCTTTGTGACGGTCGCTCAGGCGGATGGCAATTTCGCCCGGATTTTCAATGATTTGTTCAAAGCCGTTTACATATATGTAATCGTTGCCAGAGCCGTGCATTTTTGTAAATTTCATCTGTTTATATTATATTTTTTAACACTAAGGTCAAATAGCTTGTCCCGATTTATCGGGAGAACACGCCATACAATCATTACCTTGAGTGTTAAAAGTATTTTGGCATGGCTGTTTCATATCTCTCTTTTTTTTGCAAAGTTATAATGCTGTGTATTTATTTAGAAACATTTTTAATTGAATATTTTTACAGGAAACATATTTATAACAATATAAAAATAAAATGGTAGAAAATGTTTTAAATAGAAAAATAATCAGGCATTTATAATGAATAGTGAAATAAATTGTTCGCCGTTTACAAATGAAATCTGGTGTAAAATGAGAATGTCCGGATTTTTTCGATGAAAAACTAATTGATTAATAATGATGTTGATATCTCAAAATTATTTTATATTTGTACGTTTAATAAAATTTGAATTTACCGGAAGCGTTTAGCTGATGGTTACGGAACACTTACAGACAGGCTTCATTTAATTACATTAAAATAACAACAACTACAAATGATACACTCGTGACCTGATTAAAAATTCAGGACATAAAATTGAGTAACTATTGATGAAACTAACTTCTCTCTATTCCCCCTTCAGGCCTCGACTTGAGCTCAGCGGAACGGGGGTAGGGGGCAAATATTAAAATTATAAACTTATGAAATCAATTCTTTTCAACTTTGCTGTGGTATTAGGTTTTATACTTTCGGCTACAGGTGTTTTACGTGCTCAGTATGTGGTTGATACAGTCAGATATCAACCGGTGGATACCATCAGAACGGCTCCTGAAAATGACAGGCAACTCCGGAAAACAGCTGAAAATCCGGATGTATATCAAAACGGAAATACCGCCGGCAAATATTATAAGTGGGAAACTCCTGTATTTGATATGGTGGATGTGGATGGTATCAAACAACACAAAACCGACAACGAACAATACCTCTACGAAGTGGAAGTGCTTGAGAAAGTGGTAAACAAAAACAGGAAAGAGCTGAAATCGTATCAGGACCAGGCTAAGGATTATGCAAAAGTGTTGAGAAACGAACAGAAAAACCTGAAGGAAAAACGTAATTTCTACAAGGAAGATGAGAAACTGCTGAAAAAGGAAAACAAACTCAGGGGGAGGGAATTGAAGCTGTTGAGAAAAGAGCGAAAAGAATTCAAGAAAAAAACCGACGAATTGTCCGACTGGCAGGTGCAAGACCGGCTGGCTCAGTTTGACGACCGTGAGCGAAGAATTGAAGCCGCTCAAGAAAAATGGGGAATGAAACGCGAAACCCTGAAATACAACGTGGATAAACTGGCCGATCAGCAAAAAATTCTGGACGAAAAAGACTACGAAATCAGCGAAAGAATTCGTCAGCTTGATGTATATCAGAGAGACCAGGATTTGAAATCAAAGCAGCTGGCAGTGGAAAGAAAACAGGCAAAACTCGAAATAAAGAAAGCCAAAGCCGCGCTGAAACAAAAGAAATAAGCCCGACCACCGGTTTTTTTTCGTCGTAAAAAAAGACTGACATTTGTCAGCCTTTTTTTATGGAATCAATTTCACTACTCTTTGATGTAGCAGCGTGTTCTGAAATACGGTTCTTTCTCGTAATTATCCCAGATGCCCACCGCATTGATGTTTGTTTCGAGCTGACCGGTGGAATAAGCCCATTTTACTTTGCGGGCTATTGCTATCTCATTCATAGCCACATAATAGAGCGAGTGAATGCCTTTATGCTGCCATTCGGGCATTACGCCGTTGAAGTAGAGATCTATTTCGTCGTAGTTTCTCAATGCTTTCAGGATATGAATGAAACCGAAGGGAAACAACCGCCCTTTGGCTTTCTGAAAAGCTTTGGACAGCGAAGGAAAACAAATACCGAATCCAACTACTTCGTCGTTTTCGTCGGTGAGAAAGCATAGCAGCTCCGGTTTGGCAAAATTAAAATAGGCATCGGTATAGTACCTGATTTGTTTTTCGTTCAGTTCGGTGAAACCGTACAGATTTCTAAAACCTTCATTTACCCCTTTGAAGAATCCCGGAACGTATTTCAGAGCCTCTTTTTTGGTTTTCGGAACTACGGTGTTGACTTTGTATTTCTGCGCGATAAGTTTATTGATGCGCAACACTTTTTCGGGGATGGGCTGCGAAGCATTGAATTTATACTGCACCCAGTCCACCGATTTTTGGAATCCGTGTTTCTCCATGTGCACCGGGAAGTAGGGGTAATTGTGTGCGCTGGTGATGGTGGAGTTGTTTCCGAAACCTTCCACCTGCATGCCTTCCGGATCGAGATCTGTGAAACCGAGCGGACCGTGTATTCCTGTCATTCCTTTATCGGCACCCCATTTTTCGGCAGCATCCAGCAGCGCTTTTGATACTTCGGGGTCGTCGATGAATGCAATCCAACCAAAGCGGGTGCGTTTTTCCTTCCAGGTTTCGTTGGCTTTGTGGTTGATGATGGCTGCAATGCGTCCCACCACCTTATTGTCTTTCAATGCCAGCAGAAATGCAGCGTCGCAAAATTCAAAAGAAGGATTTTTTTTTCGGTTGAATGTGTTCCACTCATCAAAAATAAGTGGAGGAACCCATGTTTTATCATTTTTATAAAGTTCAAAAGGGAACATGATGAATTGCTTCATCTGTTTTTTGGTTGTAGCTTCCAGTATGGTTACCATGTGCAAGGGATTAAAATTTTAACCTGCAAATATACTATTTTTTAAATAAAAGTAAGGAGATAATTAAAATTTGTTTACCATGTGGCGGATTAATTGCCTCTTTTACAGGGTTCGGTTTTGTTTGTTAACCGGGATGTTTTCGGGATAGTGAAGTGAGAAATTAAACTTGTAGTCATTTACTTAAATATTTTCTTTTCAACACAAGCTATCGCAATTCGTTTTTTTCAAAATCCCAAAAGAAGTCTTTATAATCATCTTCTTTCCTGTAATCAGACAGTTCTTCCTTACTTATGATATTGCTGTGCATCCTTTCAAGAGGAACAATAAACAATTCATGCGGCTTTTCGGGTTTTCCGCCAATTCCTATCAGCACAAACACCGGGATGTTTAGTCTTTCGGCGTACTCTTTATAGTTTTTCACCTGATAGTCCTGTGCCCATTCTATCTCGTTATTATAAAAACTTTTTCGCCATTTACATTCTACTGCAAACGTCTCCTTGACATGCTTGTGTTCGAAAATTATTTCCAGATCGGGAAAGTGATTAGAAACTGCATAGATACCATCCACATACTTGTCGCTGCGCCATTCCTGCAAAGTAAAGTATTTGCGATTGAATTTTTTCACGATAAACTTTTCAAAAGCATCGCCTTTCGCTTTGTTTTCCTCGAAATCATCCTGTTGTGTCTTTACGTTTTCAGTAGAATTTGTCTCTCCTTTTATAGGCTGCATGTAGTTGGAATTTAGTATGGTGACTTTTTGTGGTTTGAGAACAATAACAAGACCCCAAACCAGTAAAATAAATCCGGCAACTATTAAAATATATCCCATTTTGTTTTTCATTTGTGAGAAGTTTTTCTTCACTCTATCTCAATCTTATCAATCTCTTTCATTATCCTGTCCGTTTCGGTCAGTGCTACGATGATTTTCTGATAATGCAGAATATCTTCATAGTCGAGCGTGCGACCTTTGCGGTCTTTGAGCCATTTTTGAGCGGGTTGATAACCTCCTATATAAAAACTCCATGCTGTTAAAGGTACATTCGCAAAATATTGTGTATCGTTAATATAAACATTGCCTTGTAATGCCCCTGTAATTTCATTTTTGGGAATTGGAAAATATTTTGGCATTGATACTACATTATCGCCGCTAACCGGATATTGGGTAATGTATTTTTCAACTACGGGCGATTCCAGTAAATGAATCTGACGCAATTCACCGCCCAGTTTTACCAATTGCCAGAATGTAGAGACGCCGTGCTCAACGTCTCTACGGGGAAATGGTACACGCGGAAAATCTATCTTCAGAAATTCCTTGTATTTCTCACGGTATGTGGGTGAATGCAAAACAGCATAGATATAATCCAATATGTCGATTGGAGCAAATGTATTTTCATCAACTTCTTTTTCGTTTGTAAACTCTAAACCTAATTTCTCAGCAATCTGATTGACGATTTCTAAGTTTAAGTTTGGTGTTCTTTCGGTTGATTGGTCAATGGTTTGTTGGGCGTTAGCTTCGGGATACTGATAAAGTGAAAAAATATAGCCAGTCTCTTTTGTTTGCGAAGAGATATTACACATATCCGAAACAAAACGACTTGCAAATAAATGTTGAAAATCAAAAGTTGATAATTGTCGGCAAGTAATTAAAGAAACATTGGCATTCTTATTTAAATGACTAAACAACTCGCCCCTTGGATAAGCTACAAAACCTTTTGATTTTCCTGTGTAATAAGTAAACCTATCATCAAAAGGGCGATACATAACCTTAGTAACAATTGGATTATTTTCATTCAAATCCTTTTTTGCCCATTCAATTTTCCAGTCTCTTCCATCTTCTGGTAAACCTAATTTTCTCCTGATATCTTCTATTTCATTATTTTCAAAAATCCCCTTAACTTCTTGAAGTTCCTTTTTAGTAAGTCCTATAGTTATTTTATCTCTTTTAGTTTGAAAACCTGAAACATACTTAATGAAAATATCATCTAATTTGAATCCTTTAGTATAACTACCTTCATCTGAAAAATCTTTAGGAACAAAAAAATAATTTGGCTCTTTGTAATCTAATTTAGACCAATTAATTGAAGTAAAATTGGATTCAATTAATTTACAATATTTATCTTCCCTTAAACCAAATAATTCAAAATGATTTACTTCTGCTAATTTGCCTTTTTTCTTTTCGTTTGTTTTTACAAAAATATTTATGCTAACACCTTGCTGAATATCAAATACATTTTCATCTTTACTACCGTCCAATGCTGTTTCGTTTTTCTTAGCACTTCCGTGCAAATCAAGAATAAAAATCTTATCAAAACTTTGCAATAGATGTTTTCGCATTTGACGATGAGTTATTCCATCAATAAAGCTATTGTTTGAAATGTAAGTCAAAACGCCACTACCATTTTTGTCAATAAAATGTTGTCCATAGCGAATGAATTTAATGTAATCGTCATCAAGATTAATTTTCCTTTCATTTAAATCTTTTTTATAATCAGCAATTAAATTTTGAATCCACTCTCCTTTGTTTGTGCTACTTACTGCATAGGGAGGATTTCCAATCACACACATCACCGGTGTATCGCGTTTTACACGATTGGCTTCGTTGGCTTCGGTGCTCAGCCAGTTGGCAAAGAGTGTTCCGGTGTCGGGGTGATGTTCTTCGAGACTGTTTGTCAGGAATACCCGGAAACGCTGGTCTTTGGTGGGTTTAAAACCTGTTTCGGTTAATAGCAAATCCAGTTTGAGGTGCGCCATTGCGTAACTTGCCATGAGCAACTCAAATCCGTTCAGTCGGGGCAACAGATGAGCTTCCACGTAATTGTTCCAAATACCCTGCTGTCCTTCAAATTTTTTGTAAACAAGTTTGATTACTTCGGCAAGGAATGTTCCCGTTCCGGTGGCAGGGTCGAGTATCTGCACCCGGTGAACTTCCCGTGTAGCTTTTTTGCCTTTTTTGTCCTGTACATCTACTTCAATAGTTGTTTTGCTGGTGTCGGCTAATCCATGCGGAAGGTCAAATTCGGTTTTCAGAATATCGTCCACAGCCCTCACGATAAAGTTTACCACCGGAGCGGGCGTGTACCACACACCGCGTGCTTTGCGGAGCGAGGGGTCGTATTCGCTCAGAAAGTCTTCGTAGAAATGGATAATCGGGTCTTCTGTTTTGGTGCTTTTCCCGTAGTTTTTGAGCATTTCTTCCACGTTGCAGGCCAGAAAGATATTGACAAGGTCGTCCACAATCCATTTAATCCGGTCGTCCACATCCAGACCGGCGATGTATCCGAAAAGTTTTTTCAGGAATGGATTTGATTTCGGTATCAGTTCATAGGCTTCCTGACGGCTGAACGTTTCCAAACCCGGGTCGTGAGATCGAGCCGCAAACATACCGTAAGCAATAGTCTGCGCATACACATCGGCAAATCCTTTGGGTGTAATGTCGTGTATAAGAATTTCCTTGAAAGCCTGCATTTGCGCTTTCAGCGTGCTGTCTTCATCCGTTTCCTCATCGCTGATCAGCACATTTTCAATTACTTTCGAAAGCAAACGGGCTTTTCCAGCCATCATTTGAGCCAGTTTTTTGCTGCTTTTGATGGTTTGTCCGGTGTGCGCGCAAAAGTCTTGGATGAAGTTTTCGAACTGCGCAAAATTCTCCGGCAAAGTACGAATTTCTAAAGTCCCTCCTTTGGTGGGGTTGGGGGAGGCCTCACCAATTGAGATTTTCGTGACGAACTCACCATCGCGATAAAGCACAAAAGTGAGATAATCGGTGAAAATCAGGTTATTTAATGACGCTTTGTAGCGGTCGAACTGTTCTTTGTGTCCTGTTTTCTTCAGTCCCTCCAAATCGTTGTCGCCAATATCTTTTGCCTCGATAAATCCCACGGGAATATCTTTTTTAGTGAGAATGTAGTCGGGAGCGCCGCAAGATTGCCGTTTTGGCTCGTTGGTTGCTCTGATGCCGGGTACTAATGATTCAATCAATTGCTGCAAGTCACCGCGAAAGGTGTGTTCGGTAGCGTTTCCAAGTTTGTAACGTTGGTTTAGTGTGTCGAGATACTGGGTTAAGGTCATAATCTATTTAATTCAGATTTTTGCATCAAAGATAGAAAATTATTTTGATTGATTATCCGAAAAACTTCCTGACACATTATTATGTCGCCACGCCTATTAAGGCGTGGGAATTTTAGATCGTAGAATAAAGGGCTTTAGCCCGACTTATATAAAACTTTGGCTAAAGCCAATCTCTTGAAACCATGAATCCACGCCTTAAAAGGCGTGACAATGGATTATTAGGTTATCATGCGTACAATCATAATATATTTTTATCTGAATTATCACGCGATAAAATCGCGCGGGAGCGGTGGTAAAGAGGCTGTCTGCCTTTTGAGACAGCCTCCTGGAGGGCTAATATATAATCAAAAAATGAAAAAATACTGGATATTATCATTATCAAGCCTGCTGATTTTATTGCTCGGAGCTTGTTCGGGTAATGATCATAAGTCTTATAAATCTGTTGAAGAAATGGTTGCAGATGCTAAAGCGTCTGTAACCTTCATCAGCGCTCAGGATTTTAAGAAAAAGGTTGAAAGCGGCGAAAAATATTATCTGATCGACTGCCGCGAAGCAGTAGAATTCGATAGTGTCTGTATCAAAGGAGCAATCAACATACCCCGAACTGTACTCGAAGCGCAGGTATCTGACAAAGCTCCGAAAAAAAGAAATACAGTATATATATATTGTAATAACGCCGATAAAGCAATACTTGCAGCATCCGTACTGCCTGAATTCAAATATGCTCACGTAAAAGTGATTGATGGCGGTTTGGATGCAGTAAAAGCAAAATTCCCGGAATTAATCGAACTGAATCCCGTACGCGATGGCGCAAAGTCAAAAGCACCGACACCGGCCTCAGGCGGATGTGGCGGATAGAAGCGAGTTAACAGTAAAATAGTAAAATAGTAAAATCGAATTTGTCCCCTTTTGCGATTCAGAAAGTCCCAATTTTAATAAAAAAATCCTTTTGTTTTCCCCCATGTGGGGGAAATCTCGAAGGGAAAGGTGTTTGGGGATTTAGGGGACCTAAAAATAAAAAAAAACTTATGTCAAAATTAGTAATCGGACTATCGTCCGGAAGTATAGATAAACTGGTAGGAGCGGGCGTAATGATGAGCGGAGCTGCTGCCGATGATATGGATATCGAAGTGTATGTATTGCTCACAGCCGGTAGAGCATTCCTGAAAGGCAACGAAAATCTCAGTGATTCGCTGGTGGAGTATCCTCACCTGAAAGATGAAATGTATGCCAGAATGAAAGAACTCGGCATCGACAACTGGATAGAAGCCTGGCAGGAAGTGAAAGACCTCACAAATACGAAAATATTTATCTGCAGCCTTGCCGGAAAAATGTGGGGAGGCGATAAACTGGAGGATTTCAACTCGCTGGTGGACGGATTTACAGGCATTTTTCAGTACGTGCAGGCGGCACAGGCAGCTGATTTACATATCAGCCTTTAGGTTAATGTGAAAAAGGGGATGTATCAATAGTACACGGATGACACTGATTTAGCTGATTTTCTCAGATAAATAAAAATATAAATATTGTAAAACGCTGATTACAACAGCAATAAAAATCTGTGTTTATCCGTAAAATCCGCGTTATACGTGTACTTTTTTATTTTGAGACAACTCTTTTGATTATCCGTTTTTACTGATCAGTTCAAGGGTGCTTCTATTCAGGATTTTGATTTTTTTACCGTCCATCCGGATGATTTCGTCTTTGCTGAACTCCGTCAGAATGCGGCTTACGCTTTCGCGGGTTGAATCAATCAGATTGCCGATTTCCTGCTGGTTGAGCGGAAGCAGAAATTCATCGGACTGAAAAATATCACCCGATAGTTCGAGAAGAAAAGCGGCAATATTACCGCGGGATTGCTTCTGGGTACGGTTGGCGCAACGACGAAAACTTTCCAGTTCATTGCGGCATAGCTCCAGTATTATCTCGTAAGAGAACTGATGGTTTTTTTCCAGTAATTCACGAAAAATCTGAATGTCGATAAAACAAACCTCTGCCTCCGAAATGGCAGTAGCGGAGTATTGATTGATTTTATTGCCGAATGTAGTAGGAAGTCCCAGATAAGTGGGTGCTTTCACCAGACGTACAATTTGCTCGTAGTAAGGTCCTGCCAGATGCAGTTTTACCAGTCCTTCGCGTAGAAAAGCCACGTTGGTCGAAAACATTCCCTGTTTGATAATCGTGCTTCCTTTTTCAAAGCTGACTACTGCGTGATTCGCATTCAACTTATCAAAACTGCTCTGGCTAAGCGTATTCATAGCCTGACGATTAAAGGGACAAGAGGTGCAATTGTGTTCCATCATGTTGCAAATATAGTAAATGTGATTTAAATCACAAAATACTGTAAGAATAAACACTGAATAATTATGAAAAGTGATTGTAAAATAATATACATTTGCTGAAAAATTTCTTCAATATAAAACATCCAAAAATATTATCTAATGGAAAAGAATAACGAAGCAACAATTCTGCAGTTGCAGTTACAGATGGAAGCTTTGCAGAAAAAAGTTCAACGGCTGGAAAACAATCGTCAGGATCAACTCTCCATGGCAATTGTATCTGGCGATATGGATAAAATTCTGGCAGCCATGATTATTTCGCTCGCAGCGGCAGCTATGGATACACAAGTAAAGCTCTTTTTCTCTTTCTGGGCGCTGGCAGCCTTACGCGATCCGAAGAAAAATCCGAAAGGCAAAGACTTTATTTCAAAAATGTTTGGAATGATGCTGCCGAAAAGCAGAAACAACCTGAAACTATCGAACATGAACATGGCAGGCATGGGTCCGGTGATGATTAAGTCACTGATGAAAAAGAAAAACGTGATGTCGCTGGATGAAATGTTTCGTCAGGCAGCCGAACTGGGCATCGAAATCACCGTTTGCGAAATGTCCATGGACCTGATGGGCTTCAAAAAAGAGGAAATCATAGATTATCCACACCTGCGTTATGCAGGAGCTACCACATTTGTGGCCGATGCAGGCGAAAGCGCTATGCAGCTGTTTATATAAAACAGATCACTGCCCCCCAACCCTCCCGAAATAAATTCGGGACAGGCTCTGAAGGGGGAAATGGAGCATTTTTTAAGCAAATTTTACAAAAAAAATTTCTAAATACATATAACATTGACCTTTGCACTTTAAATTCCCCAACTACTGTTTTCCACTTCCTTTCTCCAACTGGAGAAAGTCCCCGAAGGGGGATAGAGGTTGGGGGCTAGGGGGCCGGTCTTAAACATTTACAATTATGACAACAGAAGAATTAAAAAACGTAGCAGTAGCAAAATCAGTAGATGCACGCGGTACAGCATGTCCGGGTCCCCTGCTCGAAGCAAAAAAAGCAATCGGCACCATCGGTGTGAATGATGTAATGGAAGTTCTTTCGGCCGACGAAGGAACAAAAGTGGATATACCAAAATGGTGTAACAAACAGGGACATGAATATCTCGGTTTCGTAGAAGAAAACGGATATTTCAAAATTTATTTGAAAAAACAATAATTAGGAAAATGAACTCCCAACCGGTTGGAGAGTAATCAAATCTTTGCCGGGAGGGAGTTTTTTATCCTTTTTTATTTCACCGAATTTTTTTTTCTGAATTTTCATAACTCAGAAACTCAATCAATATTATGGCTATTGCAACTAAAAAAACTGCAAAAATACTGGTTTTCTCTACCGAAAAGATTTCAGACCCGGCTATCGATATGGCCGGATTGATGAAACTGCATTATCCTCCAACAGTATATACCATTACAGTGCCTTGTTCCAGCGGAATAAAATCCAAGTGGATTTTGTATGCTTACGAAAAAGGATTTGACGGTGTATTTATCGCTGCCGACGGGAGCGACTGTGTGTATGGCGAAAGCTGTACAGAAAAAACCGGTAAATTAGTGACAAAAACACATGAACTGATGAAATCACAGGAAATCGAACCGGCACGACTGCGTATGGCAGCTATCTGCTCCGTTTGCAGCGAATCTTTTGTGAAGCAAATCAGAAGTTTCAACGATTATTTATTAAAAACTTTACACCCAGAATCGTGAACCAGGAGAAGAAAAACATAACGTATGACGCGTTAGTCATCGGAGCAGGGATTGCCGGAGGCGAAGCCGCCCTCAACCTTGCCAATACAGGCTTCAAAGTACTGCTCGTGGATAAGGACGACAGCATTGGAGGAAAAATGATCCTGCTGAGCAAAGTATTTCCCACCCTCGATTGTGCCGCCTGTATCACCACACCGAAAGTTTCGGAGATATCCAGACATCCGAATATCACCATCTTCACAGGAAGCAAGGTTGATAATATTAAAAGAGTAAGCGAAAACGAATTTACTGCAACCATCTACAAAAAACCGCGATATGTACACGTGGAAGACTGCACGGCTTGTCAGAAATGCGAGGAAGCCTGCCCGGTAAGTGTCAGCGACCAGTATCAGTACGGACTGGTGGGACGTAAGGCTGCCTACATTCCGTTCAGCATCTGTAATCCCAAAGCCGCGGTCATTGATATAGAAAACTGCACGCTCTGCGGGGCCTGCGAAAAAGCCTGCCCGACCGATTGCATCGATTTTACCATGGAAGAGGAACAGTACGATTTACACGTGCGCACCGTAGTGCTTGCCACGGGCTTCAACCTCTTTGATCCGTTGAAGATGCCGCGTTACGGATTTGGAACCTACAAAAACGTACTTACCTCCATGCAAATGGAACGCCAGATAGCTCCCACGCGTCCGTTCCACACCATCTTGCGTCCCAGCGACGGAAAAATGCCCGATAAAATAGCCTACGTGCTGTGTACAGGTTCGCGCGATGCTTCGGTGGGTAATCCCATCTGCTCGCAAATATGCTGCATGTATTCCATCAAGCAGGCACAGCTCCTGATGGGCGCACTGCCTATGGCTGATATCACCATCTATTACCTCAATATCCGCTCCTTCGGAAAAGGTTTTGAAGAATTCTACGAACAAGCCAAAGGAATGGGAGTGAATTTCGTTAAAGGGAAAATAGGTAAAATCACCGAAAAGGAAAACGGCAACCTGATGCTTCGTTATGAGGATATCAATGCCGGAAAACTCAAAGTGGCAGAACACGATATGGTAGTGCTTTCGGTGGGCGCTTTGCCCAATACCGAAGCAAAAGGTATGTTTGCCGACGATCTGAAGCTGGACAAATTCGAATTCGTGGGACAACCCGACCTGATGGCCTCACCTGCCCAGACAAGCATCGAAGGTGTGTTTGTAGCCGGAACCGCGTCAGCACCGATGGACATCCCCGATGCCATTCTCTCGGCAGGATCAGCTTCATCCGAAGCTATCAGTTATTTAATGAAAAACGTTGCCCCCCAACCCCCTAAAGGGGGAGTTAAAGTTGAGCAAGTCAGTGGCTGCTAACGATATAATAATAATTAATGCAATTCTGTAAATAATATAAATACTGAAAAAACGCTCTTGTGTTACCCCCCTTCAGGGGGGTAGGGGCAGGTAACTATTATGGAAAAAAGAATAGGAGTATACATTTGTCATTGCGGTGGAAACATTTCAGACTACGTGGATGTAGAGAAAGTGCGTCAGTCCGTGGAAAATGACGATAATATCGTGCTGGCAAAAACAACCATGTTTGCCTGCTCGGATGCCAATCAGAAAGACATGGTGGATGATATCAATAACTTCAATCTCGATGGAGTAATCGTGGCATCCTGTTCACCGAAACTGCACCTGGTCACATTCCGCAATGTAACCGAACGCGGCAACCTGAACAAGTACACGTATGTGCATTCCAATATCCGCGAACAGGCATCGTGGGCGCATTCCGACAATAAGGAAGGAGCCACCGAAAAAGCAATTCACCTGGTGAAGTCGGCAATAGCCAAAGCGCGGCACACACAGCCGCTCGACCCGACCAAAATTAAGGCCGAAAAAAGCGTGGCAGTGATCGGAGCCGGTATCGCCGGACTGAAAGCCGCATTGTCGCTTTCGGAGAAGGAAACTCATGTGTTCGTTATTGAAAAGGAAGCAGCCGTCGGCGGCTGGGTGGCTAAGTGGAAAGATTTGTTTCTGACCGACGAAACGGGTGATGCCATCATCAAACGACTGTATGAAGAACTAAAAAAACGGCAGAATGTGACTATCTTCCTCAATTCCGAAGTGGTTGGCAATACAGGAAGCATCGGTAATATTTCCCTCAAAATAAAACAAAAGGAAGAGGAATTCGACATTACAGTGGGCTCTGTACTCGTGGCAACCGGATTTGAACCCTACAAACCGAAAGAAGATGAATTTGGCTTTGCCAGTGTGCCCAACGTGATTACACTGCCGGAGTTCAAGCAGCTGATTGACCACGAAAAAAACACACTTACCTACAACGGAAAACCCGTTCATAATATCGCCTATATATATTGTGTGGGAAGCCGTCAGCCCGAAGGGGAAAACACCTACTGCTCACGTTACTGCTGTACGGCAACCATTCACGCTGCCAATCAGGTACGCAATAAGTTCAGGGATATTCAGAATTATCACTTCACACGAGGCGTTCGCTCGTATGGAAAACAGGAGTTGCTCTATGCCGAAAGCTTGCAGGGAGGCGATATCTATTTGCAGTCGTATGAAGATGGACTGCCAACCGTTTTTGCCCGCAACAACAAACCGGTAGTGCGCGTAAACGACATTCTCACCGGAGGGAAAGAACTCGAAGTGGAAGCAGACCTGGTTGTATTGGTTACCGGAATGGCCCCCCGCAGCGACAACAAGGTGGGTTCCTTGTTCAAACTGCCGAAAGGACGCGATAAATTCTTCAACGAAATACACATGAAACTCCGTCCGGTGGAAACCGTGATTGACGGTGTGACCATCGCAGGAGCCTGCCAGGGACCGAAAACCATTATCGAAACGGTGAATTCGGCACTCTCGGCAGCTACCAAGGCGTATTCAAACATCAGTAAGGGAGTGCTCGAAACCGATCCGCAAATAGCCAAAATCGAAGCACCGGCTTGTATCGGTTGCAGCGATTGTCTGCCAGCCTGTCCGTTTGATGCCATTTCGATGGCGAGACAAGGCGGAAAATCAATTGCCGTCATCAACAATTCACTCTGTAAAGGGTGCGGCATGTGTACACCGGTGTGTCCTACCGACGCCATTGATCTAATAGCGTACTCCAACGTGGAAATCATGGGAATGATCGATGCGCTGGTTTAGGCAGTTTTGTGAGGAATAAGAAAACAATAATTCTGAAAACAAAGGAAATCATTATGAAAGAAGACAACATAGAAGAAAAAACCATTCTCAGCTATTACACTGCCGAAGGTGTACCGGTTGAAAAAGGAAAAACAGCCAAATACCTGCGTGAAAAACAGGGCATTCCGGAAAGAGTTAAGGAAAATCTGAAAGAGTATAACCAGATAAAACGTAAAATCACAGAAGTGCTCAAAGAAGGTGACCTCACCGTAGCGCAGATTGCTGAAAAAACAGGCTTATCGAGACCTGACGCGCTTTACTACCTGATGACACTTGTCAAATACGGCTCTGTGAAAGTGGGCGAAATCGACGACATGGATGAGTATTTCACTTATAAACTGAATAAATAATGGCAA
>SAAL01000161.1 GCA_009929445.1 Bacteroidia bacterium | reverse complement strand
TTCGGGCCTGCCGAAGCCATCCCCCTGAATGAAGCCCGAAGGCAGTTTGAAGTGAATCTGTTCGGACTGGCTGCCCTCATTCAGAAAGTGCTGCCCGTGATGCGTAGTCAAAATAGCGGCCGCATCATCAATATATCATCCATGGCTGCCTACTTCAGCGAACCCAACGGCGGGTGGTACCATGCTACCAAAGCTGCTTTGGAGCGTTACTCGGATTCGCTTCGGATGGAGGTAAAACGTTTCAATATAAAAGTGGTGCTTATTCAACCCGGGATGATTCATACCGAATGGCAGGTAATAGCGGGTCAGAATCTGGTGAAACATGCCGAAAACACGGTGTACGAAAAATCAGCACGAAATCAGGCTGCCATGTTTGAAATGGGTTACAAATACGCATCAAAACCTGCGGTGGTAGCACGAGCTATTGTCAGAGCTGCCACAAGTAAGCATCCGTGCCTGCGTTACAGGGTCGGCGGAATGGCTAAACCGATTCTCTTTTTCCGAAAAATCACTCCCGACAGGTGGTTTGATGCCCTGGTTGCCCGACTGATGATCAGGAATTAAGACACTTACCCATTAATATAAACAGAAAAATCAGCGAAATTCCCTTCTTGAATCCCGCTGATTTTTCTGTTTATATACTCCGTTCTATGAAGTTAGTACCCCTTCGGGGGTTAGTGGGCATATTTATTATTCCACAACAATTGGTTTGTATTTAGGCACAAGTGCTTTCATCACTGTCCAACCAATAAGGTAAGCTACCGCACAAAAGCAGAACATAATAAAATATCCAGCGGGTTTGCCTTCAAAACCAAGAAATTGCAAATTATTTTGCTCAGAATAGATAAAAAGTTTCCCCGCTGTATTTTGCAGAAAAAATGAACCCAAACCGCCTGCCATACCTCCAATTCCGGTAATTGATGCTATCGCTCCTTTTGGAAACATGTCGCCGATGGTTGAAAACAGGTTAGCGCTCCACGACTGATGAGCAGAACCTGCCAATGCGATAATAATTACAGGAAACCAATAGGAATAAGTTCCGAGTGGTTGTGCAACAAGTGCTAATAAAGGTATAAAGGCAAAAATCAACATGGCTTTCATTCGCGCTGCATAAGGATTTTGTCCGCTGCGGTTAATGAAAATAGTTGGTAATTTTCCACCGTAAATTGATAAAACAGTAATTATTGCATACATTGTAAAAATCAATAACTGTCCGGTTGGATCGGTGGTTTTAATATTAAATTGGGCTTTGATATACAGTGGCATCCAAAATAAAAAGAACCACCAAACACCGTCTGTCATAAATTTACCGAAAGCAAATGACCATGTTTGTTTATAGGTAAAGCATTTTAGAAAAGGAATTTTTTCAATTTTCTCGGTTTTTTCAGCAACCTGCTCGTGCTTGTCCTGATCAATATATTCTACTTCCGCAGCGTTCACGTATTTACTTTTTTCAGGTTTTTCGTAAAGAAAAATCCAAAAACCCATCCAAATAAATCCCAATGCACCAATAATAATAAATGCCAATTCCCAACCGAAAGCTTTAGCAATAGGTGGAATAGCCAACGGCGAAGCCAATGCGCCTACAGATGCACCTGCGTTCCAGATTGAAGTGGCAAAAGCGCGATCTTTCTTGGGAAAATATTCGGCTGTAGTTTTAATGGCTGCCGGAAAATTTCCCGATTCACCCAAAGCAAGAATACTGCGTGCTACAATAAAAGCCCACATTCCAACTGTTGAAATCACAAGCGCTGTATCGCCGGTGGCATTAATAAGGGCTGTTTTGTCGGGTAATCCAACAACAGATTCGGTGACAATTCCGCAAACTGCGTGAACACATGCACCCAATGACCAAATACCGATAGCCCAAAGAAAACCTTTCTTGGTGCCTATCCAGTCGACAAAACGTCCGGCAAATAAATAACACACAGCATAAAACAGAGAAAAGAAACCGGTAATGAAACCGTAAATATCATCGCCGAAATGAAATTCAGGTTTGATAAATTCATCCCATGTTAGTGAAAGAACCTGACGGTCGAGATAATTTATGGTAATAGTTGCAAACAGCAAAACCACTATCGTCCATCTGAAATTAGTCATTTTTTGAGTGTTGTTCATGATATAATTTTTTGATTGTTATTAATAATTATTTTCTTACCTTTTTAACTATTGCAATCGCATCGGCGCACAATTTTGTGATACCTGCCCAGTCGCTGGCTTTCATCATGTCGGCTGGGAAAAGGTTTGAGCCCATTCCTACACACATAACGCCTGCATCGAACCAGGTTTTCAGGTTGGCTTCTTCAGGCTTTACTCCGCCAGTTACCATCAGGTTCGACCATGGCAAGGGCGCTTTCAGGTTTTTTACAAAAGCAGCACCCAACACATCGCCGGGGAAAACTTTGCAAACATCGCAGCCGGCTTCCTGTGCAAATCCAACTTCTGAAACTGAACCGCAACCCGGAGAATAGGGAATCAACCGCCGATTGGCAACTTTAGCCACATCGGGATTAAAAAGCGGTCCCACTACAAAATTGGCTCCCAGCTGAATATAAATGGCTGCTGTGGGAGCATCCACAATGGAACCGATGCCCATAATCATTTCGGGACATTCTTTTGCTGCAAATTTTACCAACTCGCCAAAAACCTCGTGGGCGAAATCACCGCGGTTTGTAAATTCAAAAGCACGAATTCCACCTTCGTAGCATGCTTTTACCACATTTTTTGCTACTTCTGTATCGCTATTGTAAAAAACCGGAACAATTCCCGTTTCTTTCATAGCTGTCATTACCTGTAATTTGCTGAATCTCATAATTTTATGTACGATTTAAAAATTTACAATTTACAATTGGGTGAAAAAACCTTTTTCCAATTGATTAATTGTTCATTTTATTTTTTTTAGTAATAAGTGATTGAGTGATTATTGCCAGAAGTTCTTTTGTTTCTTTTTTCAATTCCAAAAGAAGTTCTGGTTTAATTAATTCAACGTCAGATATAATATCAATCCAATATTCAGTTTCATCAAGTTCTTCCTCAACTATTTTAAGTTTATTGACGAAGTCTTTATCAGATTTAGCTCTACAGGCTGCTCTGTAATTTGCTCCGGGCGAAGTACCCGAACGAACAACCTGTGCTCCAATTGCCTTACCTGAAATTGTATTTGGAAGGTTATCAACCATTTTGATAATTCTGCCAGAGAATTTTCTGAATCTGAGTTTAAGTTCTTCTGAAGTCATTTTTTTATGTACAATTTTTTGAATTTACAATTTACAATTTAAAGATTTACAATTGCGTCATTTGCATATAGAGATTTTCTTTTGTTAATATGTACAATTTACAATTTAAAAATTTACAATTGAAGTATTTGCATATAGAGATTTCGTTTCATTCAATCGTAAATTGTACATTTTTAAATTGTACATCAACGTTGTTTCTTGTCAATGCACAATGTCGTTTTATTCAATCGTAAATTGTACATTTTTAAATTGTACATCAACGTTGTACTCTTCCGCTTGCATCGCCACCGGCCAATGCTTCCACTTCTTCTATCGTTACAAGATTAAAATCACCGTTTACAGTATGCTTCAAAGCTGAAGCTGCTACTGCAAATTCCAGTGCTTCGCCCTGATTTGGTTTAGTCAATAATCCGTGAATAATTCCACCGGAGAATGAATCGCCGCCACCAACACGGTCGATAATCGGATCGATATCGTAACGCTTTGATGTGTAAAATTCTTTTCCATCGTAAATCATGGCTTTCCAACCGTTGTGGCTTGCTGAAAAAGATTCACGCAAAGTTGAAATCACATATTTGAAACCAAATTCGTTAGCCATTTGAGTAAAAATACCTTTGTAGCCTTCGGCATCGGTGTGTCCGCCTTCCACATCAGCATCTGGCTTGAAGCCCAGGCAAAGTTCTGCATCTTCTTCGTTACCAATGCAAACATCAACATACTGCATCAACGGACGCATGATTGATTGCGCCTTTTGAGTTGTCCATAGTTTTTTGCGGAAATTCAGGTCAACCGATACGGTAACGCCATTTCGTTTTGCAGCTTCGCAGGCTAACTTTGTCAGTTCAGCGGCTGAATCAGAAATTGCAGGCGTAATTCCCGACCAGTGAAACCAGTCAGCACCTTTCATTATGGCATCAAAATCGAAATCCGATTCTTTTGCTTCGGCAATGGCTGAATGAGCGCGGTCGTAAATTACCTTACTCGGACGCATTGAAGCGCCGGTTTCGAGGAAATAAATCCCAACACGATCGCCGCCACGGGCAATGTAATCTGTTTTTACACCGTATTTGCGCAGTGCATTTACTGCCGACTGACCGATTTCGTGTTTAGGCAGTTTTGTTACAAAATAAGCATCATGCCCGTAATTAGCACAGCTAACGGCTACATTGGCTTCGCCGCCGCCATATACTACATCAAATACATCCGATTGTACAAAACGTGTATTTCCGGGTGTTGACAAACGGAGCATGATTTCTCCTAATGTTACAATTTTTTTACTCATTCTATTCAAAAAAAAAATTAGTTAATGGTGATTGTCAGTGGTGATTGCAGTTTTTCAGTAAATTCTTTCACGTACTTCGTCCAGTCTTCAAACGTATCGAAACCATAC
>SAAL01000065.1 GCA_009929445.1 Bacteroidia bacterium | reverse complement strand
CTGTTCATAAAATAAGGATTAAAGGACAAATAAACTGTGGTATTTTGATTGCTAAATTATCAGGATAAAAAACACCTTGCAAGGTTTTTGCAAGGTGTGACAGAAAGTTTCGGCAAAACGCAACTTATATTGCTTATAACTAAACAATTACCAATAAAAGGTTTCAGGTTTTGAAATCGGGTTTAATAGGGATAGTGTATATCATGTAGTTCCAGTTTCTTTTTCAGTTTGGATTTCCTGCTCCGTATGCTGTCACTCGTAGTATTGAAAAGTACTGCGATTTGCTCGTTTTCCAAACCGATAGATTTGAAGACCAGTAATAACTTTTCAGAATTATTCATTACTCTTACAGCTTCATCAGTGAGTCCGGTAAAGACTTTCAGAAGCTCACTGTTAACCGGATTATCCTCTGAAATGTCTGTTGATTTTGTAAAGCTTTGATAATCTGCAATTATCCTTTCAGCTAATTTCCGGTCTTTTACATTAACCATCAGATATTCAAGGAGCCGTTTCAGTTCATTATTACGGTTAGATATCTGATGGTATAATGGCAGCACAAATTCTTTCTCTAAAAGCAGCCTGTCTGTTTCCCTTTTTTCAATCACCAGTACACGATTCTTTTCATCCAATAGTTTACTCTCCTGTTTTATGCACAGGTTTTCAGATTCAATATTTTTCAAATTTGCTTCACGAAGTTGTTTCTCAAGCAGCAAATGCTTTCTTTTTTGCACCACATACAACATGGAAGCAATCAGGACCATGAGCAGCAATACCGCAAAAACACTAATAATAGCGTATTTTTTCTGGTATTCCAACACTCTGTTTTCTGCTTCCGATTTATCATATCTTTTTTCTAACTCCAAAATCTTTTTCCCGGTTCGCAGTTCTGTATGTTTTTTATACAAACGATACATATCATCAAAAGCTTCTGCGCTTATCCGCCAGTCTTTCTTTTTCAAAGCTATGGAAGCCAGGTTTTGATAATAAAGGTAGAGATTGCTGTTAGCTGTGTCGGGATTAGCCAAACTTAACCGGGCATAATGTAATGCACTATCTAACCGGTTCATGGAAAAATATATAGTGGATAAAGTGAAACGTGTTGTCGCATTAAGACGCGGATCGTCGGCTATTGCTGGATTTTGGAGAATTTTATGCTGGTATTCCAATGCTTTGGCATAATCATGTTGGGTTTTATAATAAAAAGCATAACTTTTATCTATGTTCAAACCGGATGAAGCTGAAATATTCCTATACATATCCAATGTATCCAGATAATGTTTTGCAATTTTATAATTTTCCTGATACATATAGTTCCAGAACAGTTCCTGATAGGCATCATATTGATAAATACTATCCTTATAAAATTTGGCATTACTTAATGCTTTTTGATAATAAAAGTTTGATTCGTGTATATTCTCGTTTTTATGATGAATGGTTCCCAGATAATAATTACTCAGGTATTCGTTTTTAATATTGGATAAATGGTAGCGTTGAAAATACTCAGCTGCTTCTCTCAGCGGTTGATACGCTGTGCTGTCGGTCACTCCCATACGGTAGCGCACCAGTCCCAGGTACATCAGTGAGCGGGCATAGGTGTGGGGGTCTTTTCTTTTGTACCCTGAAAGCTTTTTTTCGGCTGTGCTGATAAGGCTGTCCGAAGTGAAGTTGTAGTAGTTCTTATCCAGTGCTATGACCTCCAGGAGCTGATAATACCCGCTGTTGAAGCGAGAAAGTTTACGATTGCTGAATGTTTTCAGGCTGTCGGCAGCCGCTTCGGGGTGTACAGCCAACAAACTGTCCAACTTATTGAGATGTGTCCGATCGGCTTCATTCCGTTGCCGGTTGCAAACCACAAGCAATAGCGCTGCAGTCGCCGCGAGTATATAGAGTAACTTTCGTTTAGTCATCATGCAGGATTTTAAATATCTTTTAAACACACAAAAATAGCAGATAAAATCCAACATGCTACTGTAAATCACAAAAAAACCTTGATTAATTCGTACCTCCCACACTTTAACTCATGCCACTGCCTGAGTTTTCGTTCTTTATCTGAACATTTGTTGTTCCTTCGCTGAAAAGCTTCACATTGGATGCAATACATAGCATTACTATTGATAGCAATAAAACTTGTCTCATGGTATATGTAGTTTAACGTGAGTTCGACATAACATATGTTTTATTAGTATGAGTTCATCCTGACTTTTTACAAAAACCAGATTATCGCATCTTTTAGGCTTAATATGTAGCCTCGTAGAGGTGGCATTACAAAAGGTCAGGACGACTTCTATGAAAATTAGGTAATAAGGTTCAAAGCATATACGAATTCAAATGTCACTAAGGTTAAAATATATAAAATAAGGTCTTTTATCGCGTCTAAAAACCTTATTTCTTTGAATAAACCTTAGAAGTAATCCGGATAACCGGAATTATAACCTTATTTCCTTATTAACTTGTTGTTTATGACCAACCCATAACAGTTGGTATGGGAATTGTTTAAGTCGAACTTACGTTAGCTTATGAATAAATCGTATCGACAAAACTATTTTAAAATGTTACAGACATTTCACTACATAACAGTTTCTTTATCAATTGTATATGAGAGAATATATTTTAAATTGTTACAAGAAAAACGAACTATTTATTTCTCACGATCATCGTTTTCAATAGTCATGTTCGCTATTTTCCTTCGTAATCTGTAATGATATTAGTTGTGTTCAGATTTGTGTTAATCCGTACAATCCGTGTTATCTGTGTACAAACTGCTAATTTACCGTTATTCTCTCACCACCCGCATGACCAGCAAATTCGGGTGCATACAGGCACTGAACAGAAGTTATCCCGCTGGTGAACGTACCTGTATTGTTTACCCACACTTCATATTCAAATACATACGTTCCTTTGGGCAGATAGTCGAAGAAATACTGAATGGATGCATCTTTGATGGTGTAGTAATACCCCGCGCCATCGCGCCACCTATAGCCCGAGGTTTGGTCAACCGGTTCAAAGGCTGCTGCCCGCAAATCTTTCAGTGCCACAAATTCCAGATCCCGGTCGGTGGTAAGCACTAAGCGGGTCACTACTTTGTCGCCCTTATTCAGCGTGGTTTGTTCGATGGGCAGCATCGTTTTTTTGCCTTTTGCCACTTTTTCCACAAAAAGTTTTTTGCTAACGTTCATTTCCTTTCCGTGGCTTTTCACTTTGTCCAGGTCCTGATAGTATTGCCAGTACGCAGCTCCCCAACCGATTCCGTTTGATCCACTTCTTGAAATTGTAATTTTTCCAGTTTCCGATTTCAGGGTTTGTATAGCAATTTCTTCCTTGA
Source organism: Bacteroidia bacterium (assembly GCA_009929445.1). Classification (GTDB taxonomy): domain Bacteria; phylum Bacteroidota; class Bacteroidia; order Bacteroidales; family Paludibacteraceae; genus UPXZ01. The sequence goes on along the minus strand of SAAL01000065.1, from coordinate 19,446 downwards.
AATAAGCTGTTCCGGCTTCTTTGTTTTGAGGATTCAAAGTTGTGTTACCCATTTTTATAGTCGTTTCGCCTGATTCCGCCAGCCAGTCGGTCCCGTAATTGAGCAGTGCATACACAGCATCTACTGTGCTGATAGGTGTATCCCAGCGTTGCGTTTGTTTCTGTTTCAGCAGCCAGATTTTCATTTCGTCCGCTTCTGCATTATTTTTTGAAATTTCGGTAAAAGCCTCAATCATAGCCGTTTGTACTGCTATCGGCCGCTCGTGCCACCACCATCCCGAAACATTTTTAGCCCAGTACATGCCCATTTCGTCCGTTTTGAGCGCATTCTCTTTCAGTGATTTCAGAATATCAGCAGCCACCAGATCTTTTCCATTCCGGTGTGCAACGGTTGCCATCATGGCTCTGCCGTACAGGGTAAACGATGTCCAGTATTTTTCGGACTGAGCCGTGTAAAAATCCAAAGCAGGCTTTGCGGTTTCAGCTATCGGGATGTCTTTGTATTCGGAGCGGGTATGCAGGTAAAACAATTGCAGATTATTGATAACCTGTTGTTTGTAGTAATCCTTGTTCCATTTTCTCAATTCTGTGAAATCTTTGGCAAGCATCAAGTCGAGGTAATTCAATGCCTTTTTCACCATAGCATCTTCTTTAACCGATCGTTTTTCTTTGGTCATCTTGTTCAATCGGGCCAGATTCAACAATACTTCCTGTGTTATGTAGCGGCTTTCAGGCATTTTTTCGAACCAACTGAAGCCTCCGTTTTGAGTCTGAAGTTTCAATAATTTTACCAGGTATTTGTCGGATTGATTTTTCTGCTGATTCAGGTCGAAAAGTAATGCAATTTGTCTTTTCTGTTCGGTTTCATCGTTGGCTTCCATCACCCAGGGTGTTTCTTCCAGCAGCATGTTTTTCAGTTCCTGATTTTTTTGTAAATTTGACAGCAAGGCGTCACGTGAGCCACCTGCTTTTTTCCAGCGGTCAAAAGTAGCCGCTATTTTCGGATTGGCATTGGCTATAAATCCGGCCAGTTTATTGGCGTAATAAGCTGTCAGGTAATCAATTGCATTCTCGTGAGCAGGTTCGGCAAGCGTTGGAAGTGCCTGTACGGCATACCAGGTCGGATTGGCGGCAAATTCTACTGCAAAACTCCGGGTTTCTACATTTTTAAGTTGGTTGATAAAACTGTCGAAGCTGAATGTGCGGGTCTGATTGCTGCGAACAGTCATAGCCATGCTTTCGGTAATCAATACTTTGTCGGGCAGCACCGGCAGGTATTTTTGTTCTCCGTCAGAAAAATTCTCACTTTGTGCTATCACTTTCACAACAACCAAATCGTGATTTTTTAATGCCGGAATTTCCCACGCGAGTGCTTTTGTTTCATTTGGAGCAATCAAAATTCCACCTTGAGCCGGTTGCGGAGCAATGATTTTCCCTGTAACAGGGTCTGTAATCTCCAGATTCACCCGGACTGTTTGCGCCTTATCAGTCAGGTTCACCACATTGGCTGCCAGAGTAAGTATATCCGAGCGGCGAACGAAGCGGGGCAGGTTCATCTGAACCATCAACTCTTTCTGAGTGATGGCCTGCATTTCATTTTGTCCGAAAAATAAATAGGCCGAATGAGCGAGCATTTTCACATTCCAGCGAGTCAGACTTTCGGGAGCTGTAAAACTCACTTTCACATTTCCGTCTTTATCTGTGTGGAGTTGCGGGTAAAAGAAAGCGGTTTCGTTGAAATTTTCGCGAACTTTCACCGGTTTTTCTCCTCCCGAACCGCCTTCAGCCTGTGGACTTGTCTGGGCTGAAGATTCGTTTTTCTTCATATTGCCTGATCCGGTCACTACCGATTGATCCATCACTGCGTCATTCACAGCCATTGCCTCACTCTCCATTACTACGGACATATTTTTATCACGGCCTGAACCTCTCATCATCACAGTGGGTCTTGCCATGCTGTAGTACATATTGTAACCCAACGGCAAACCAAACCAGTTAATTTCATCAAACTCATAGTCGGGCACATTTTTAAATTGCTGGTCGAACCATCCGTGTGCGTTGTCCGATTCTGATCCTTTGAAAGTCCAGTATGGAACAGGGGTCACATATTCACGGTAAGTGGGGTCAAAAAACCAGCCGTGAGGTCGTATGGCATCCAGCGAAGCATCGTACATTCCAATCAAAAGTTCAGCCGTTTTTTTCTCGCCGGCTTGCGGAATGTGAATAGTCCATTCGGCTTTTTCGCCGGGTTTGAGCATATCGCGAAATACTCCTACGGTAGGTGTAAGCTTCTTTTCGACCACTTTTTTAGTCAGAATCACCTGTTGGGTAAAGATTTTCTCATCTTTTACAAAAGTGAAAACGACTGTGACACCTGCCCCGTAGTTTTCCTTAAACGGTATGCTGAAAGTCTGTATTTCATCGTTGAATTTTATCCAGCGACGTTCCAGGATGGTTTTTCCCTGCATCACTTCGTAGAGAACGGATGTGTTTTTGGTCGAAGTGCCAAATCTGATTTGAGCTGTTTCGCCCGGATTAAGCTCCGTATTACCCGGCAGAAGCCAGCTGTAAGTCTTCACAGGTGGTTTTTTGTCGTTGATATCATACAGAATAAACTGTTTTTCCTCTTTCACCTCATTTCCGCGGTTGTCTTTCGTTGTAAAAATGATTTTATAAATGCCCGAATTGAGCTTATTCAGGTCCAGAGTCAGTTTATCTTTCGATTCGAACGAACCACTCAACACCGTCTGAAGTTCTTTCAGCTTGCTTGTGTCGTTCAGTTCTTCGTAATAAACATCAGAAGGCTGCAGCGCAACAACCGTATATTTTACAGTTGCAAAAACCGTTTCGCCATTCAAAGTCTGGGTTGTAATATCCGGGATGAATAGTTTCGTTTTTTCCAATTTAGCCGGTACATCAACTACAATAAACAACGATTTATCGCCTGCGGATACAGTTTGTTCAGCTTGCTGTGTTTCACCTTTGGTATCCGTTACATCTGCATAAACGGTGTATGTATAGAATTGGTCATTATTTCCCCGCCACCAGCCCGTTTCTGTTTTTTTGCCCTTTACGGGAATGAATGAAATCTCAAAATTTCCATCGGCTCCTGAAATGGTAGTACCGCTCGAAATGATTTGCTCAGGCTCGCTGTGCCACCACCAAAACCGGTGCGGACGGCGTACTACACGATATTTCACTGCAGCTCCACCAATAGCATATCCTGCATAAGCTTTCACTTCACCCTTTACTTTTACTTCTTCACCAAAGCGTACTTCCTCTTTGGGCCGATTGATTGTTACTTCAAAGGTCGGTCGTTTGTATTCTTCTACCCAGATGTTGATGGAATTTCTGCCGCTTTGCAGGCGGTAAGAACCATTCAATCCGCTTTCAGGAAGAATGAATTCGCCGGCAAAGGAACCAAATTCATTGGTTTTCACCGTTTTTTCACCCACTTTTTCACCATTTACATTGTAAATTTCCACTTTGTCGGTTTCGTTAGCTACTACTTCCTGTTTTTTACTCTTGTAGATAATTCCCTTGAAATAAACGATTTGTCCGGGACGGTAAAGCGAGCGGTCGGTAAACAGCGCTGTAGATTTGGTTTCGTAATCTCCGGGCAGCATCGGTCCGTAATCACGTCCGTAATAATCGGACGATGAAGTAAAAAACCGGTCGTTTCCTTTCTCAAAAAACAGGAAGAAATTTCCGTATTCCGAGTTATAGCTCAATGTTGCAAGACCTTCAGCATTGGTTTGGTTCTGTTTCAGAAGGTTGATTTGATAAGCAGAGCCTTTCCAGCTTTGTTCGTATGTTTTTACTGTCACATCCTTTTGTGGATTGCCCGAAATACGGTCCACAACGAATACATCGTTTGTTTTTAAGGCAGAATTTCGTTGAATAAATGCAAAATCGGTGGTTACGAAATACCCGACGGCTTTTTCCTGCAGTGAGGATGATTTGCTTTCTTCGAGTACAAACTCGTATATGCCGTAATCGCCGGTTGTGATTTCAATTTCCGTAGAAACGGGGTAAAAATTGGGGTCGGATTTGATGCTGATAGTGCGTGTTTCAACCAGTGTACGGTCAGGATACAACTGTTTGATTTCGCGGCGGTTGAACCGGAACTCGTGATACCCTGCAGCTGTAGCATTTGTCTTATAAACCGAAAGCTGCAAAGAAGAGATGTTGCTGCTGTTAATTTTTACAGCGAGTTTTGATTTTGGTTTAATCGATGTTTTGAAATCTGCCTGAACAGATTTCTGAAGCAATTGTTTTTTGATGTTTTCCAGCAAACCGATTCGTTTGTATTTCGGGAAATTTTTTATCCCCGAAGTAGCAATTTCAAATGCTTTTTTCTTTGATTCATCTTTTTTGTCGAGTTCGTTATTTTTTGATAAAAAATAGTTGGCTTTAGCAGTCAGCACTTCTACAACCGATTCATTGCCTGCGTATTGCTTTTCCAGTTTTTCCAGCTCTTTCAGGTAGTTCTCGCCTTTTGTTTCATTTTCGAAATCCAGTTTCTGCAGTTCGGCATACACGATTGCGGGAGTGTTGCCCTGTTTTTTGTTGTAGTCAATAAGCCCGTTGTAGGTGTCGAGAATTTTTGAATAAATAGTAAGCTGATTTTCAACAGCTAAAACATCCTGACCTGAGGAAGTGAAGTCAGTTTTGTCTTCCGGAAATTCGTTATCGGAGTCATTTTCCTTAAAATTCATCAACAAGTCAATTTTCCGATACGACAAAAGATCAAACAGCGTTGGCTGCATATCGCGGCTGTCTTTTCCCTGCTCGAGTATTGCGGCGAATTGCAGTGAGGGGATTTTCTGCAGCGTTTCGGGTTTTTCCAGCGATTTGCAGGCTAGTCCGACAATTTTATCCTCAAATATATTTCTGGTCCATTCCTTCATATCCTCCGGTACGAAGCCCTGAAGTTCGGTGCGTTGATTAATTTTATACCGTTCATTCTGGTAATATTTTAAGTATAATTCGGCCGTCATGGAGTACATAATGGCTTTTTCGGCCGGATCGGTACCTGCAATTGTGTAATCTTCAAACTCAGCGATGAGTTTTTCGGTTTCATCCGGATTCTTGTCCAGGATGAAACGCATTTTATACACCATTGACTTAATGATTTCCGGCGAATTTTTTTCCTTTCGGGCCTGGCCAAGAATGGCTTCCACTTCTTTAAGTGCCGATTCCGGTAAATTCTGTTCGGCAAAACGTTCTACTTTTTTCCAGCGTGTTTCCATGGATGATTTTTTGGATTTTTGAGCCAATGCAATGGTAGCAGCAGTGGCAACCAGCACGACCGACAATATGACAATAATTTGAATCCGTTTCATAACGATTATTTTGGAGGATTATAAATTTAAACAAACGAACAATACACTTTGTAATAAACAGAACGTTTATTTCCTGGATTATATTTTTACACATCAATTTATATGCCATCTGCTGAAAAGTGTCTCAACACATTCAGGTAATAAATCCAGTCAGATTTTCTTTCAGCTTATGTAAATATGTCAGCCAGTTTTTTTATGAAGAAGCGTGTGCTGCTTAATCTCGTAAATATGTTTAAAAGAAATACAAAGTTAACTTTTTGGAATAATTTTTGACAACAGATTCAAAACAAATTTTTATATGAAAACATTCAGAAGATTATATACTGTTCTTTTTCTTTTGTTATTGATTAGTCGGTTTTCGTTCGGAGCCGAATGGAATATTATCAGGGGCGAAAAACTGAAATACAAAATTGCATTCAGTTCGGGCCTTACAGGCAATGTGAAAGGTGGCGAAGCTACAATGAGTGTGAAATCCTCAACCGTAAGAACGGGAAATCATGATACTTATCTGGCTACTCTTTACGGTGCCACCACCGGTGTTATCGAGTGGTTTTATCAGGTGGAAAATAAGTACGAAACCTATATCGATGTAAACTCGGGCGCTCCGCTCATGTACCGTCAGGCAGTGAGAGAAAACAAATACCGAAGTGCCGATACGGTGTTTTTTGATCAGAATAACCATGTGGCCACTTACCGGCATAAGCGGATCACTATTCCGCCAAATACACACGATTTTGTTTCCATGATATATTATGTCCGCTCTCTCGAAGCATCAAAAATGAAAAAAGGAGATTCGGTTAACATTCCTTTTTTTACTTCTGATAAAGTGATCATGTCCAAAGTGGTGTTCAACGGCATCGAGCAAATCAGGGCGAATAATATGCTTGTAAGTTGCTACGCTTTCAAGCCGCAGGTGGGTAAGGGGAAAGTTTTCAACCAGGATTATCCGGCTACAATCTGGATTTCGACCGACTCAAAACGTCTTCCGATGCTCATTGAAGCCAGGATGAAGGTAGGCCGGGTGAAAATGGAACTTTTGAAAAGCGAATAATCTCGGTAAAATGGTTTAAATTATTCTTCCTGAAGCTGTAATTCTCCGCTCACATATTGCTGATAATATTCATTCAGCAAACCCATAAACTTGCCGATTTCATCCTTCACCTGAAGTGTTTCAGGAGTAATTTCTGCTTTTTGCATCCGGAGTGTCATGATTCCGTAAAGAAAGTTGAAACACAGCTCTATATCACTTATTTCCGGATCGTTTTGTTTGCTGCGCAACTGAGAGAGAAAGGGCCGGAGCCTGTTAAAACGGCTGTTGTAATCATGCAGCATGCCCGATTGAAGCACTTCGGCATGAAAATCATTCAGCTGGATTACGATATTTTTATTCAGTTGGATATGACCTGCTTCCTGAGCATTTTCGGTTCGCATCATTTCTGTCAGGCTCTCATACCACTCATACAACCTTTTTTTGTCATTGTCCGAAAGCTGATAAGGTTCCACAATTTTTTCGTTTATCCTGCTCATATCCAGCCCGAATGCCCGGATCAAATCTTCAATCTGCCACATATAAAGCAGGTATTCGATAATATTTTTTTTTCGCAGAGCTGTGGCAATATACATGGAATTGGGTTGTTTTGTTTTTGGTGAAAAATGTATTTTTTAAAAAAATAATGAATAGTGAAAACGGGAACGAGCCGAAAGCTGGATTTAATCTTCATCATCCACAAAAAACGGTTCGAAAAAGTCGTCCATATCCCGCCGTTCTTTCTTGGTCGGACGTCCCGTACCGCGTTCACGGGCTGTTTTAGCAGCTATTTTTCCGAGTTCGATCAGTTCGAGCTGGTCGGGTGTGGTGATATCCTGCATGTGTTCCGGCACAAGCCGTGCATTCATCCTGTTTTGAGCCAGGGCAAGCACTTTGAAGGAGTACACCACCGGAGGACGCTTAATTTGAATGATGTCTCCTACCTTTACTGTGCGCGAAGGTTTTACGGCAGCCTGCTGAATGAGAATTTTCCCTTTTTTACAGGCTTCGGTAGCCAGGCTTCGTGTTTTGAACAGCCGCACTGCCCACAACCATTTGTCTATCCGTACTTCCATTGGGTGGTATAAGCCCCCTGGATCTCCCAGGCGGACTTAAGAGTGATTAGTTAATTGGTTAACTGGTGTTTAGATGAATCAGGTAATCCGAACTCAGAACTCAGAACTCCGAACACATAACTCAAAACTCATTTATTATTATACTGATTCATCGTGTGCTGTACGCCGGCAAGGCAGAAACTTTTTATGATTTCACCGGCTTTTTCGCACCTGTCGGGCAGGAGCGCGGATTCTTCATCCGTCCAGTTACTCAACACGTAATGCACCTGTCCGCCACGCGGAAAGTCATTCCCGATACCGAATCGAAGTCGGTTATAATTGCTGTGACCCAGTATTTCCTGTATATTTTTAAGTCCGTTGTGACCGGCATCTGAACCTTTGGGCTTCAGTCTGAGTGTTCCGAATGGCAAAGCAATGTCATCTACCAGAATCAATATGTGCTCCAGCGGAATATTCTCTTTTTGCATCCAGTACCGGAGGGCATTGCCGCTCAAATTCATGAATGTGGAAGGTTTCAGCAGGAGTAGTGTCTTTCCTTTCAGCTTTACCTCGGCAGTAGCTCCGTAACGGTTGTCTGTGAAAAAAACATTGGACGCTTTAGCAAAAGCGTCCAATATTGTAAATCCAATGTTGTGTCGGGTGTTATGGTATTCAGAACCAATGTTACCCAACCCTACAATGAGGTACTTCATTTGCTGTGATTATGACTGAGCATTGGCAGCAGCACCACGTGCGGCACGTGTGAGTTTCACCTGAGCTACTACAGACATTTTCGAGTTTAGTATTTCAAGATCTTTCAGTGCAAGTTTGCCAACCTGAATTGATTTTCCAAGGCCTACGTTAGTTACATCCACAGTAATTGACTCCGGAATGTTGGTGTAGATGCCTTTTACTTTCAATTTTCGCATTTCAAGGCTTAATTTTCCACCGGCTTTCACACCTTCGGCCAATCCGGTAAGTTTAACGGGCAATTCTACCACCACCGGTTTTTTCTCGTCAATTTCGAGGAAGTCGATGTGCTGTACCTTGTCTGTCACTGCATGGAATTGCAATTCTTTCATGATGGCTTTGGTCTTGTTCTTACCGATGGTAAGTTCCACCACATATACTTCGGGAGTATAAATGAGCTTACGTACAGCACTTGCAGATACTGTAAAGTGAACGTTTTCTTTACCACCGTAAAGCACGCAGGGGATGTTTTCGGATACCCGAACAGCTTTGGTTGCTTTTTTTCCCAGGTTTTCTCTTACTTCGCCTGATAATTCAAATGTTTTCATTTTTTTTTAATGATAAATTGTGTTACTCAAAATTTAAGCGTTTCGTTATTAAGTGATTAGTCGCTTAATTTCCCATCACACTTTCTTTTGCAAAAAAGTGGTGCAAAGATAGTAATTTTGATGTGAATATGCAAATTGAAATGAAATGAATTTACGGGAGTTTCAGTTTACGGCATGCTGACATTTTGTAGGATGAATTCCTCTGCTGTATTCAGCGAGTTTAATTTTCCCACGTCGAGCATCCGCAGATTTTCGGGTACATAGCCTGCTATTTTTTGGGTTATACAGTTTTGCAGATAAAAATCCATAATCGGAAATTTTTCCGGTTCTTTTTCCATCAACCGGAAAATACGGGGCGAAACTACCTGTATGCCTGCGTAAGCAAACTTCTGAAAAGGAAGGATATACATGTTTTTCAAAGGTTTGGTTTCTCCGGTTCTTATATTTACCCATCCCTGCAGACATCCCGAATCGTCAAAAATCAGATACCGGTATGTGTCTCTGTAGCTTACCACGAGGCTGGCAAGGCGCTCAGGGTCTTTGAGATGTTGATTGTAAACTTCCTTCAAATCCACGTTTGAAAGAATATCCACGTTATGAACCAGAAATGGCCTGTCATCATCGAAAAAATACGCAGCTTTTTTCATTCCTCCACCGGTATCGAGCAGTTCATTGCGCTCATCTGAAAGTTCGATGCGGATATCAAAATTATTTTTGGCAGCCAGAAAATCAATGATCTGATCCCCGAAATGATGAATATTGATCATGATTTCATCAAATCCGGCTTGTTTGAGTTTAAGAATGTTGTGCTCAAGCAATGGTTTGCCTCCTACCGGAACCAGGGCTTTGGGCAACGAATCTGTAATGGGTTTTAGTCTGGAACCGAGTCCTGCGGCAAAAATCATTGCTTTCATACGAAGATTTTTTATTTTTTTAAATTAAGGACGAATGGAACACGCCATCTATCTTCATTCCCATGGGTGAAAATTTGTGTTTAATGGCTGTTTCATACGATGACTGCTTTTTTGGTTTTTTACAAAAATACACATTTTTTATTAATATCGAATTCTGATTCGTTTATTTAGTATATTTTTTACCGGAATGAAGCAGGAGTTCAAAAAACTTCAAATTTCTGTTCCAATTAAGGGTGTTATACAGAAAAAACAACGGCTTTTCGCAAAGTCGTTGTTTCTCAAATGAAAAATTATGAGAGAATTCTCGTGAGTTTTATTCTCTGCAAATTTATCATCGGAATATTTCAAATGTGTAAAGGAAATGTGTAAAAACGGTGATATAATTTTGTCAAACACATTAGAACATTACGAACTACTCTTCCGAATCAGGCTCAAAAAACACCCATCGGATTGCCGGATTCGACGTTTTTAGTGCTTTTTCGCAAGCGTTGATATTCAAAATCAGCTGTTCGTCGGTTTCCACGTTGGCCATTTTTGCTTTAACAGAAACCATGATGTATTCACCCAATTGCAGTGTGATAGCATTCAACACCTCATCTATTTCCGGTCTTGCTTCCAGCAGGGCTTTTATTTCTTCCCGGGTTTCTTTGTCGGCGCTTTGACCTACCAGCAATCCTTTTACTTTGATTCCCAAAAAGATGGAAACAATCAACAATAAAACACCAATGCTTATGCTCCCAAGGGCATCAAATACGGGATTTCCGGTAATAACTGTCAATACGATGGCAATTAAAGCCAAACTCAAACCCAACAAAGCAGCAATATCTTCACCTAAAACAACCACTAATTCGCTTTGACGTGTGTTTTTTGTCCATTGCCAGAGCGAAACACCTTTCCGTTTCACTTTTTTGATTTGAGTAATGCATCCGTAGAGCGAGGACGCTTCCAAAATAATGCTGATAGACAATACAATAATTGCAATTTCGGGGCGATTGAGTCCTTCATGTACGCTCAGTTTGTGCGTTCCTTCATAAATGGAAAACAAACCACCCATGCTGAAAAGCATCAGCGCCACAATGAACGACCAGAAGTAGATTTCTTTGCCATGACCCAGCGGATGCTCTTCTTCTGCCAGCTTTTTGGATTGTTTCAGTCCGAGAAACAACAAACCCTGGTTGGCACAGTCGGCGTAGGAGTGGATGGCTTCGGCTAGCATGGAGCCCGAGCCGGTCATAATTGCAGCCACAGTTTTGGTAACGGCTATTCCAAAATTGGCCAGCAGCGCGAATAAAATGGATTTGACAGAAGCGTTTTGTGATGACATATTAGTATTGTATTAACGAATGCAAAAGTAAAAAAAAGAATTCAGACACAAACGGTTTCATGGCAAGTGTTTTACAATGGAAAATGTAAGCGTACAACAGTAATTCACAAATTGTACCCGTTTTCTCAATTCTGTATTCACTTACAGTTCCTTTCTGTTGATAGCAGCTGGAGCTATAATGATATTGTAATATGTCTTTCAGGAAATGTAACATCAATTACACCTTGCTGTAACATAAAACAAGGAATTTTGCACCGAAATTTTATGAACATATTTTAATGAAAAGAAAAGTTTTATTCAGAATTAAAATTGTAAAAGAAAATATTTTTATTTTTCTCCTTTTCTCTCTGGCTTCAAGCCTGGCAGCACAAACCGGTAGTATAACCGGTAAAGTGATTGACTCAAAAAACAGCGAACCGCTTATTGGTGCAGCCGTAACCATCAACGGTACAACAACAGGAAGCGCAACCGATTTTGACGGAAATTATACCATCAGCAACCTGAAACCGGGCACATATACATTAACCGTCACTTATATTTCATACAAAACGCTGACGAAAGAAAATACGGTTGTAGAAGCCGAAAAAACTACTTTGCAGGATATTGCACTGGAATCGGCCGATATCAGCCTCAGGGAAGTGCAGGTAGTGGCCAGAGCAAATCGCGAAAGCGAAAACATTCTTCTGATGGAACAAAAAAATGCGTTACTCGCCACACAGGCAGTGGGAGCCAGAGAAATGTCGCGTAAAGGGATAAGTGATGCTGAAAGCGCCGTGGCCAATGTTTCAGGAATTTCAAAGCAGGAAGGGGTAAAAAACGTGTTCGTTCGCGGACTGGGCGACCGCTACAACGTAACCAACCTGAACGGATTTCCGATTCCATCGGAAGATCCAGAATATAAAAATATTGCACTTGAGTTTTTTGGAACAAACGTGATTCAAAGTATCGGGGTAAACAAAGTATTCAACAGCTCGCTGGCCGGAGATGTGGGAGGAGCTGTTATTGATATTTCATCGAAAGAACTGATCGGTAACCGGGCACTTGGATTTGAAGTATCTGCCGGAGCAAATTCGGATGCCTTCCAAACCGATTATCTGGTGGCTGAAGGCGCCAACTATTTCGGATTTGCCGACCGGACACGTCCTTCGGATGGCAGTTTTGGTTTTAAGAATAGCCTGGATCCACAGAAATCAATGCCTTTGAATCACGGTTTTGGTGTTTCAGGAGGAAAAAGTTTCAAAATCGGAGAAAATGCCAATCCGCTTTCTTTCTTTGTTGTGGCTTCGAACAGTAAAAGCTACTCGTTGACCGACGAGACAGTTCGAAATTCCAATACTGCCGGCACCATTTATCAGGACCAGAAAGGCAGGAAATTTTCAAACAATGCCAGCCAGCTTGCTCTCACCAATGTACTTTACAAATTCACAGATCATCAGTTAAGTTACAATTTCATGATGGTGCACGCTACCAATCAGTACGTGGGAGAATACAGCGGGCTTAACGGAGAGCGCTACCAGGACAGCGAAAATTACATGGGTTTTCTTCGTCGTCAGCAGACAAATGATAACCTGCTGATTACTAACCAGCTGATTACTGACTGGAAACTAAACGAGAAAATGCGTCTGAAAGCGGGCTTGTCGCATAATAATGTAAAAGGTGCCGAACCCGATCGCAGGGAGAATTATCTGTCGAAAGATGTGGACGGATCCTACTTCCTCACCGGCAGTAACCGCCAGAAACGCTTTTTTTCATTATTAAAAGAAAATGACTTCAATGCAAAAATAAATCTGACCTATGCAATCGGAGATAAGTTTGGGAAAGGTAATTCAAATTTTCAGGCAGGTTACAGCGGACGTTTGGTTTTTGACAATTTTGAAGCTGTGGAATACAACTTTACGGCAGTGAGCGGAACTTATCAAATTCAAAATTTGAGTCTGGATAACATCTACAATCAGTCAAATTATGATGCCGGAAAATTTATGATGACCGAGGGAGATATGAACCAATATAAAGTGTATAAGTTTATTCACGCTCCTTACGCAGAAGTGAATTATCAGTTGACAGATAAACTGACTGCCAACGCCGGTGTGAAAGCCGATAAAGTGGATATGACTGTGAATCATCACGTGCAGCACGTGGCTCCGGGGAAAGAAAGCATCAACAAACTTTATTTTCTGCCTGCACTAAACCTGAAATACGACGCAAACAACCGGAATTCACTCCGTCTGGGACTTAGTAAAACATACACATTGCCTCAGTCAAAGGAAATTTCACCCTATCAGTATGTCAATATCAGTTTCTCCAGCCAGGGTAATGCCAGACTCAAGCCGTCGGATAACTACAATGCCGACCTGAAATGGGACTTTTACATTACCCCTTACGAACTGATTTCAATCACCGGATTCTACAAGCATATTGTTAATCCGATAGCACGTGTGGACATTGGTAACTCCGCCGGGCTGCTTACCTACGACAATATCAGTAAATTTGCCACAGCAGCCGGAGTGGAACTTGAAATACGAAAAAATCTGTTTTCGCTCAATGGAAACAGCAGCGATAAAACAAACAGATTATCAGTAGGACTGAATGCTTCGTACATTTACACTGATTTGGCAGTTAATTACACCGATTTCAATGGTCAGTTGCGTTCCCGACACACCAAACTCGAAGGTGCTGCGCCCGTAATTGTGAATTTTGATATTTCACACAACTATTCAATCCACAAAAAGAGTTTTGTCAATTCGCTCGTATTCAACTATTTCAGTAATCGCATTCACACCATCGGAGCGCTTGGTTTCAAAGACATTATTGAAGAAGGAGTTCCTGCTCTGGCTTTTGTGTCTTCATCCAAAATAAATAAAAATCTGACGCTAAAGCTCAAAGCAAACAACATCCTGAATCCGGCATACAGGCTATCACGTGAAAATTCCGACGGGACTGAAAATGTCATTCTCAACGAATTCACAAAAGGAATGGACCTGAGCATAGGCATCACGTACGAACTATAAACAATGATTGATTTTTAATCAAAAACCTCTAAACATATAAAAAAAATCGTATAATTTTCTTAAACTCATTAAAAATTAAAAAAAATGAAAAAGTTTATTTTAAGCCTGATGGCAATAACAGTAGTGATGATGTCACTAACATTTAATTCCTGTAAACCGGAAGATTCCGTGGTTGAACCACAAGGTATTGCAGGTTCGATAGGAGCAGGTCAAACCGAAAACCTGGTTGCAGGCACTGATTATATTCTGGATGGTCCGCTCATCGTGGAAGACGGAGGAGTGCTGAACATTGCAGCCGGAACGGTAATAAAAGCAAATAAAGGATTCAGCAATTACATCCTGGTACTTCAGGGCGGTAAAATCAATGTGAATGGCACTGCTGAAAATCCTGTTCGGATGACTGCAAACGCTGCTACAGCAACTTCAGGTTACTGGGGCGGTCTGATTATCAATGGTAAAGCCCCGCTGGCAGGCGGAAGCACCGGATCTACTGAAGTGAACTCTGCTTATACTTACGGAGGTACTGTTGCAGCAGATAATTCAGGTACTATCAAATACCTGATAATCGAATATCCGGGTGCACGCTCAAGTGCTGATGTGGAACACAACGGACTTACGCTGAATGGTGTAGGCAGTGGTACCGTAATCGAGAATATATATGTACTCGAAAGTGCCGACGACGCCATTGAATTCTTCGGTGGCTCTGTAAATGTTAAGAACTTTCTGGCCGTAAATCCGGATGATGACATGTTCGACTTTACGCAAGGCTATAACGGAACGCTTACAACCGCTTACGGCGTATGGGCAAAAGGTTATACCAGTACAGAATCCGATCCGCGCGGTATCGAAGCCGATGGAAATTTCGACGGAAACTTCCCGACCCAAACCGGCCAGTCTAACTTCGTGGTAAATAACATGACTATTGATCTGAGACTCGATTTCAATACCGACAAAACCACACAAATGCAGGATGCCATCAAAATTCGCCGTGGAGCAAAGGCCACAATTACCAATGCAATTATCAAAGGTACCGGTTCTGTTGCCGATTTGGTTGACCTCACAGATTCCAAAGGTGCAGGCGACCCAACTTCAGGAGTAAGTCTGACAAGCCAGTTGACCACGGCTCCAACAAGAGAGGTGAGTGGAGTTGGCGTTGTAACCGTTGGAGGAAACAACACAGGTGCTGATAAAGCTGTATTTGGCTGGACAAAATATGCATTTTGAGAAAATGAAAAATGAAGCATTTTTGAAAAAAGTGTCCGGTCCGAATCGTTTTGCTCTCGGGTATTCAATGACATTAATCTATTGAAAATCAGATCAGAAAGAGGTAAGCTGTTTTATGAAACAATTGAAATGGTTGGACCCGGATTTTGTAACACATATTAAATTTAGACCTGTAATAAGGTTTTCTGAACGAATGTTTCATAATTGTTATATCTTTGTTTCAAAAATGTTTCAAAATACTTTTAATATACTAACGCTCAACAAAATGTATTTCTCAAAAAAACCGGTTTATTTGTTGCTGATGAGTATCATCGCAATCCTGGCTACAGCGCAGACACCCGCTGTAAGCACTATTGTGGAAAAGGAAGGCCTTTATTTCACCGATGCAACTCAAACCAAACTTTATACCGGCGATTACAGGGAGTATTACGATAATGGCTCTCTAAAACTTGAAATGCATATCAAAAACGGTTCACCCGAAGGCACGTATGTTGTCTATTTTGAAAACAACAAGCCCAAAGAAATCCGTTCGTACAAAAACGGGCAGTTTCATGGATTGTGGCGCTCATACAGCGCTGCCGGTCAACTCATTTCCGAAGCTGAATATAAAAACGATAAAAAACACGGTGTATGGCGTATCTGGGATGAAAATGGAACCAAACGTTATGAAATGAACTACAACGACGGTAAAAAAGTGGGTGTGTGGCGTATGTGGAATGAAAATGGAGAACTTACCGGGGAGAAAAAGTATTAAAAGAAATCCTCAGTTCATAGATAAATAAAAAAACAGGAAGCATTCGTTTCCTGTTTTTTGTTTCACAATTTTTATTGATAATTTTTGGGAAAAAAGGCTGAAAGAATGTACTTACTGGCCGAATGAAGAATTGATTAAACCGTTTTATGATAATTGATCACTGCTGCCGCAATCGCCACCACATCAAAACACAGTATGTAAACCATGTCCACCCATAAGTCGAGAAAAACGCTGCCTTTCAGCACAATAGCCCTCACCGCGTGCATAAAGTGCGTCACCGGAATTAAGCTGGAAATGGTATGAGCCCACGGAGGCATGCTTTCCACATTGGTAAACATGCCGCTCATGAGTATAAATATCATGATGAAAAAGAAAGCCACAAACATGGATTGTTGCTGCGTGTGGCTTACCGTAGAAATGAGCAAACCAAAGCCCAGAATACCGGTAATGTACACTATTGCAAACAGATAAAGCGTGCTAAGACTCCCTACAATCTGAATTCCATATACATAATACATAATAAGCAGACCAAGACTGAAATCAAAAATACCAATTAACCAGAATGGCAAAACTTTTCCGATGATAAACTCCCATTTTTTTATCGGAGTGACGTTGATTTGTTCGATAGTTCCCTTTTCTTTTTCGCTCACAATGTTCAATGCCGACACAAAACCGCTGATAACCGTTACAAGCAGCACCAGAATGGCCGGAACGATGAAATTCTTATACCTCAGATACGGATTGTACCAGAACGAATAGCGAACATCCTGAGGGGGTGTCAGGCTTGTTGCATTGCTCCACTCGAGCGCTATGTCCTGATTGAAATTCTGTATAATGGCATTCAGATAGCTGGTACCAAGTCCTGCTTTCACTCCGTTAATTGCATCGGCCGTAATAGCCACTTTTTCGGACCCTTCACGGATTAAATTCCGCTCAAATCCGTGCGGAATTTGCAAAATAATATCGGCTTTGTCGGTTTCAATCAGTTTCAATGCTTCGTTGTATGAACCCGAAATAGCATAAATTTCAAATAAATCGGAGGCTGTAAATTTTGAAATAAGGCTTTTTGAAACAGGGCTGTGATCGTTGTCCACGATGATAATTTTCAGATGACGCACATCCATATCAGCAGCAAAAGGGAGAATAAGCAGCTGCATGAGAGGCATCAGCAGCAGCATGGGCAACATCATCCTGTCTCTGAAAATCTGGATAAATTCCTTGCGCAATATGAACAGGAGTATTCTCATTCCAACCGTATTTTGAATCGTTTCAGACTTACAGCCAGCAGAAAAACGGTCATACCTATCAGTACGGTTGTTTCCAGCCATACATCTTCCAAACCAACTCCTTTCAGCATGATGGATTTTACAATAATGAAAAACCAGCGAGCCGGCACAATGTTGGAGAGCCACTGAAATATCCACGGCATATTCTCAAGTGGAAACAAAAATCCGGTGAGCAGCAAGGTGGGCAGCAGTATGCCCGCCATCGAAATCATCATGGCTACTGCCTGCGAACTGGCAATGTTGGATATCATCAGACCCAGCGCCAGGCAGGCAATAATATACAACAAGCATTCAAACAACAATAAAATAACACTTCCGCGAATGGGAACATCGAGCACCAGATTACTCAACAGCAATATGAATGAGAGATTGACCAGCGATAACACTGTGTATGGAATGGCCTTGGAAATGATGAGCAGAAATGGTTTCAGAGGCGATACGAGCAGGGTTTCCATCGTTCCCGTTTCTTTTTCGCGAACAATGGATATGGACGTGAGCGTAGTGCATACTATCATCATTATCAGCGCTATAACTCCCGGAACGAAATTCATGGCACCCATCAGAGATGGATTGTAGAGCATCCGGACTTCTGTTTTTATTGCCATCGGAATGCTTTGAGCGGGCTGCGACTGTTGCTGAAATTCACCCAGGATGGCCGAAAGGTAAAAAACCACCGTTTTGGCAAAATTAGGATCGGTGGCATCAGCTACAATTTGAACCTGCGAAGGTGAAACGCCCGATGCCGAAAAATCGTCGGGAAGAATGAGCGCACACTGGGCTTCGTTGTTTCTGAAATAATGTTCGAGATTTTGCCGCGTAGGAACAATGTGGGTGACTGTGAAATACGAACTGGCATCAATTTTTTCAATCAGTTTCTTACTTTCTGTGTCTTGCACCGGGCTTACTATCAGCAACCGGGCATTTTTTACCTCGTTGGTAAGCGCAAAACCAAATATCAATATCTGCGCAATGGGCAGCCCGAACATCACCAGCAAGGTCCGCTTATCCCGAAAGACATGCAGGAACTCCTTGTGGAGAAATGCCATAAGGATTGCCCCCCAGCCCCCTGAAGGGGGAGTTGAGGAGTGGGATTGCTTATATTTTCTCTTATTAATCATTCAAAAAATACGTTCAAATTCATTGAATTATCAAAACTCATTCAAAATGCGACAAATTCCCCCTTCAGGGGGTTAGGGGGCTAATCACTCCTCTTCGCTTTCCTCGCCAGCGCATAAAACACTTCGTCCATTGATTGGGCGTTGTGTTCGGCTTTCAATTTTTTTGGTGCATCCAGTGCATCAATCCGGCCATCCACCATCAGCGAAATGCGGTTGCAATACTCGGCTTCGTCCATGTAGTGCGTTGTGACAAAAACCGTGATGCCCCGTGATGCGGCTTCATAGATCATTTCCCAAAACTGCCGGCGGGTTACCGGATCTACGCCGCTGGTCGGTTCGTCCAGAAATACAATCCGGGGTTCATGAAAAATGGCCGTGGAAAAAGCCAGTTTTTGCTTCCAGCCGAGTGGGAGCGAACTCACCAGCTTATTCGCTTCGCTGTCCAGTCCCAGTTTTTGCAATATGTTTTTCGTTTTCGGCCTTATCTCCCTCATTCTCAATCCGTAAACGCCTCCGTAAAATTCTATATTCTCGCTCACCGTCAGATTTTCGTACAACGAAAATTTCTGGCTCATGTATCCAATGTTTTTCTTTATATCTTCCTGTTGTTTGTAAACGTCAAATCCGGCTACCGAAGCTTTTCCGGAAGTAGGATACGACAGGCCGCAAAGTATCCGCATGGCAGTGGTTTTTCCGGCTCCGTTGGCACCCAGAAAACCGAAAATTTCACCTTCTTTTACTTCGAACGTGATAGCATCGACGGCGGTAAAATTTCCGAACTTTTTGGTGAGTTTTTCAGCTGTAATGGAATACATAAATGCTTGTTTTTTTAGAAAAAAATCGGTTAGTTTTGTGTCCTGAAAACCCTGTTTTCCTGTCTGTTTTTACTGAAAATAAACGAATTATTCTTAGCTTTTTTACTGTTTTTATGCGCCGTATTATGTAGAAAAATTCCTGATGCTTAAATCGATAAAACAGTCCTCAATTGAAGCTTTTATCCGGTTTATTGTGATGTCTTTCAGCCCTTTTTTTTCCAGAAAATCGCTCAGTTCATCTTCGTTGCCATTTGTTACCAGATGAGCAAATTCGCCAAA